>NZ_VHOP01000025.1:0-25413 GCF_008704325.1 Acetobacter sp. DmW_125128
ATCGTGTCCGTCACGCATCGGACCACGCTACAGGAACGCCATCCGGTGACGATTGATCTTCAGGTTTTCGCTCCATCACAGTAAGCGGCGGCGCGCGCGTCGTCATTTCCTCTTTCCGGCTTTCCGCCATCATTCCTATGACGAAAATGCTTGCACCCCTCTCCTCACACCGATATATGAATACATGTTCATGTGTTTGGGAATAACGATGCTGACTGCTGATCATGCCACTGAACTCGGAGAAATGTTCCGCCTCCTTGGCGATCCGAACCGCTTGCGGATTGTCGCATCATGCCTCTCTCAGCCCATGAGCGTTGGAGATATTGCGGACACGCTGGACCTCAGTCCTTCATTGACGTCGCATCATCTCCGTCTGCTCCGCAGTGCGCGTCTGCTCAAAGGCACACGTCACGGCAAGCAGGTGTTCTATGACCTGCCGGACTGTCATGTCCGGCAGATGCTGACCAACATGATCGAACACGTCACTGAACCGCATGACGTGGACGAAGCCATTACCGAAGGAGAAGACCCATGAGCGTTACCGTTGAATCCGTAAAATGTGCCTGCCCAGACTGCGTGTGCGTGGTCAGCGTTAACAACGGCGTCGAGAAAGATGGTCGCATCTATTGTGACGAAGCCTGCGCGACGCATCACAAGGATGGAGCCGGATGCCACCATGCCGGATGCGCCTGTCACGGCTGATCTGGGCTGTTCCTGCTGACTCCGGGGTCAGCAGGAATATCTACATCTGCGTCGTCGAACAGAATGCTGACGACACGTGAGTTCTCAGCATAATAGCTTCCCGATGACACTGCCTCTTGCACCCACCGGAGTCATCGTCCCTCCCCCGTATCGGCATTCATCCAGACAGCAAAAAAGAGAGGATTCCCGGTGCCACGGCACCTTAGGGAAGTCCTCTTTTCGCGGATGTATCTGGGATGATCCCGGCAGCAGCCTGCCGTATGGTTCGACATGGTGAGATCAGTTACCTGCCGAAGTCGTTCCCGGTGCTACAGCCGCTCAAAATCACGCGATCGTGAAGCTGTGATTTCGCGGGCCGTTTACGCCCTACTACGACTCCCGTTTGCATCCTATACGCATCCTGCGCGTGGAGCAGAAACGCCAAAGGCCGCCCGTGAGGCGGCCTAAGCGTTTGATATTAAATGGAAAATCTGGTTGCGGGGGCCTGCAACCAAAGAAAACTGCTACTTGTCAGCGGGTTCGTGGAGAGGCTCGCTGCATGACATAGTTGATTGATAAATAATCGTTTTTATCGATATTCTGTCTCGCCGCACCTTTCCCGGTCAGACCGTGTCAGTCAGCCAGTCCTCGGTTCGAAGACCCTCCACCCGCTGAAATTCCCGCAGATTGCCGGTCACAACAATCAGCCCTCTGCTCCGGGCATGCCCGGCAATCATGAGATCATACGGACCTATGATACGGCCATTCCGTTCAAGTTCGGCCCGAATGTCTGCCGTATGGGCGGCTGCTTCACTGTCGAATGGCAGGACCGCCAGCCTTGCCGCGAAGCGCTCGACTTCACGCCTTGTGCGCACGGGATCGGACGAGCGTTCTGCGCCATAAAGCAGCTCATACAGAACCACGTCCGAGATGCAGAGTTCCTCCGCACAGCTGTTGAACCTCGGACGCAGCCCTTGTGGTCGATCCCGCAATACCCGGATACAGAGGTTCGTATCCAGCAGATAACGCAGCATTCAGAGCGCCTCACGTTCCTGCATGGCCGGCTGGTTCCGCTCCCCCAGATCCACGCCGGGAGCCGCAAAGAAATCATCCCACGCTGCGTCAGCGGGGGCGATGATGCGTCGTGAACCTTCGGACACAATGACGACGTCACGCACCTGCTCCCCGAAGGCGACCATCTTCGGCAGGCGCACTGCCTGCGAGCGGTTGGATAGAAAGAGTGTCGTACGGGTCAGCATCGGCTATTTCTCCCCATGGATATATATTATGTATATCCCATTTGGACGTTGATGTCCCGTATTTTTAGGGCTCTACGCACCGAATGCATACAAGCGGGCCGGATGATACAGTAGATCTTCCGCCCGCCCCATGATGGGACCGCTCTCCTCTCTCCCTGAAAGACAAAAAGACAGCATTCATGACAGACAGGCCACGAACACGAAGTGACGCTTTCGCCCGCGCAGAAGAACGGGGTCGCCACCTGACAGCCACCATTCTGTCAGGGCCGGACATGCTGACGGGAGAGATTTTTGCCCATCGTCTTGGCCTGACTGTCTCAGACCTGCATGATCTGGAACAGGCCCATGCTGTCCTCGTTCTGCCAGAATCCTCACCACGAGAAGCGCGCTATCCGGCCTGGCAGATCGACGCGACGGGACAGCCCTTCCCTGTCCCGCCCGCACTTTTCGATATGCTGGGCGACAGCGGATGGACCATTTACCGCTTCCTGATGCAATCTCATCCTGAACTTGCGGGTCAGACAGCCCTGGAAGCGCTTCGCGATGGCAGGGTGCACTGGTCGTCAGGCTTGCCCACAGCATTGCGGAAGGAACCTTAGCCTGCCCCCCCTTGCCGGTCGGACCTCTTCACTTTCACCACTCCCACACCCTGGGGGCCCGCAACGTGAAGCATACTGGCGCTACTGCCCTCGTCACTCTTAATGCCTTGAGGCTGCTACGGATTCGCAACCATGACCTTGACGAGTAAGATAGCTCTGACGCCAGCTTCCTGACTCGTATATGACGGAGTGGTAAAGCCGAAATTCAGATGTACCCTCTTTCTCTTACGGATTTTCTGCTGAAATATTATTTAGAATCCATGTGTGAATATCTGCACTGTTCGGCTTCCATCCCCATGCCCGCGAGTAGAGGCTGCGCACCCGACTGTTAGACGCCAGGGAATACAGAGCCCTCTGACGCCCCCAGCGTTTTATGGCGGCCTCAACCGTCATGGAGGTTGCCTCACCAAGCCTCAATGCATTGGCAATAGACTGCGCCATATCCCGAAAGGATGCCTCTCCACTCTCAACAAATACAAATGTTGCCGGCGGAGCCTGTTCAAGCGCTAGGAAATACAGGTCCACGACATCTGCTATATGGACTGTCGACCAGCGGTTAAGACCTTTGCCAATATAGCGGGCGCAGCCATTCTCCCGCGCGTAGTCTACCAGAAGGGGAAGCTGGACACTATGAGCCGTCGGCCCCAGAGCCTTTCCATAGATCAGTGAATTACACAGAATGATTGACCGTATTCCAGGTGTTGTCAGGATCGCGTGATCGAGAGCAACTCGCGGAGCTTTTTCTGCCACAGGCAGCGGCATATGGCGCTCGTCGAAAATAGCCTCGCTCGCTTCACCTTCAGCATGATCAGCGACCAGACTGCTGCCACTCGTATGCAAGAAGGCTTTACCGGAACCTGAAAGCGCCGCGAGAAAGGTATCAACTGCATCCCGCTCATCACTGCTTGCCGCATTAACGACCACATCTGCTCTTTGGGCTTCTTCTATGAGAAGATCACGATCCGCCAACGTTCCTTGAACAGGCACCATGCCCAACGCTGCACAGGCCGCCGCTTTCTCGGCGGAGCGAACCAGCCCTCGTACGTCGTGTCCCCTGCGAACAGCTTCAGCAGCAAAGGAGCCGCCAATATAACCACTGGCCCCCGTAACAAACAGCCTCATCTTACCTCTTCCCATAAAAAATAGCAGTCAGCAACGTCACTCTTATTGATCACGGATCCGTCCCTGATTGTTCTTTGTGGGTGACCGACTTCAGAGAGCGGCCTGATACTGGATCAATCTGTCGGAACGTGAGGCTTATTCTGGCCCCTGTCACCGCACTTGTTCTGGGGACAGCATGTTGCCAGTACCTCTGCGTCATGCCACTCATGATAAGCAAGCTGCCATGCTCAAGAATAATGTCACACCTGCTGCGATGATCGTCCCACCGTCTCAACGAAAACTTTCTCTCTGCACCGAGGCTGATCAAAGCAATCGTTGGTTCAGTTCCCAGTCCCTCTTCGTTATCGCTATGCCAGCCTATGCTGTCTGCGCCGTTCCGATAGAGATTGGCCAGCATAGAGTTAAAGGGAGCTTTCGCCAGCTCTGAAACACGTTGCCGGAGCTGCTTGAGCACAGGGCTCCAAGGCTCTGGGTGAAGATTATGCGCCAGCGTGGTATATGTATGAACGATATCCCCATGCCAGCCACTCAAACGAGGCTGATCTATTACAGTATCATGAATCCGGACTTTGTGCTGCTCCCAGACCAGCTCTGAACTCAGTCTCTTCATCAACAGATCGGGAGACAGTCCAAGAGATGGACGAGGATCATAGACGACCGTTCCTCCATTCAATTTGAGATGTCTTATTTCGCCGAATAGATCCACATAGCCTCCAGATCAGCCTTTTTGTAAGACTGCAATCGCTCTTCTACCCTCTCATAATCAGCCAACGGCCCACACGCTCCATACGGCAACTGCCTGTTCCTTTGAAAAAGAAACAGGCAGCACGACCCGATCTAAAATGCGTTTGGGCTCAACCTTGCGGGTAGCCAGACGGTATCAGATAACGTCTGGCACCTCAGAACTGGCCAAGACTATAGCGTTCAAGCCAACGGGCATAAGGAGCAGGCAAAACCCAGGCGGGTCGATCCGCGCGCAAGGCCTTTGCGGCTGCGTAGGGCCAGTGCGGATTAGCAAGAAGGGCGCGCCCAACTGAGACAAGATCCAACCTGTGTTCCGCAGCGGCCTGCTCTGCCACAGCAGGCACTTCAAACCCCCATGCTGACGTCACCGGAAGACCCACTTCTTCACGGACACGCCCAGCAATAGGCGCCATGAAGCCGGGGCCCCACGGAATATTCACTTCAGGAATGGTGAACCCAATACTCACGCTGAGCAGATCCAGTCCTTCGGTCTTGAAGCGCTTCACCAGTTCCATGGACTCAGCAAAAGTCTGTTCGTCACGACCATCGAACTCAATAACTCCGAAGCGGACCGTCAAAGGCAAATGTTCCGGCCACACTTTTCTGACTGCCGCGAGAGTTTCGACCAGAAAACGACTGCGGTTTTCCAAGCTTCCACCATAGGCGTCGGTTCGCTGATTGCTATGCTCAGAAAAGAAACTCTGCGCCAGATAACCATGAGCAAAATGGAGTTCAATCCACTCGAAGCCAGCCTCAAGAGCACGTCGCGCCGCATCAACAAAATTCTGCTGCACACGCTTTATATCTTCAAGAGTCATGGCTTTAGGCGTCCGGGGCAGATGCTTACCAAAAGCGATGGCGGAAGGCGCGATCGTCTGCCAGGCACGGGGGTCATTTTCAGGAATATGGTCATCTCCCTCCCATGGACGGTTGGCATTCGCCTTACGTCCGGCATGCGCAATCTGAATACCAGGAACGGCGCCAGCGTCCTTGATGGCCTTGACAACAGGAACAAAAGCCTGTGCCTGCTCATCATTCCACAGACCGGCACACTTTGGGGTAATGCGACCTTCCGGAGCGACGGCTGTCGCTTCGACAACGACCAGACCAGCCCCACCCCGAGCCAAGGCACCATAGTGAATATGGTGCCAGTCATTCACGACCCCATCCGTGGCCATATACTGGCACATCGGGGGAATGGCGATACGATTACGCAGTGCAATGTCCTTGAGGGTAAACGGCTTGAACAGAGAGGGAGAGGCCATGATTAACTCCACTTTTTATAGCAAAACTGAATGCCCGGTATCCCATCGACAGATTGAAGTCGCTTTGAGGAATATATCTATCCGGCATCATTCATCTTGCTGGTTCAGAATAATACGTGTTTCTTCTACCCCTTGTCATGCTTGCGATAAATGGGACAATTATCCGAACATAACGGAACAAAGCGCAATCATACCATGACACATTTTGGAGCCCTGGAAGCCTTCGTGCAAGCGGCAGAAACAAGCAGTTTCAAGGAAGCCGGTCGACGGATTGGCCTCTCCTCATCAGCGATTGGCCGAACAATAGCCAAGCTCGAGCAGGAACTAGGTGCTCGTCTTTTTCACCGTTCCACACGCGCCATCAGTTTGACGGCTGAAGGAGAAAAATTTCTCTTTCATTGCTATCGCATTTTTGCAGAGTTTGATGCAGCCAGAGAAGAATTAAGCGCAGTCACCGCAGAACCCAAAGGACGATTACGCATCGGTTTCCCTAATCTGGGTACTGAATTGATGCCACATATTGTTGCTTTTCAGAAACGCTACCCAGAAATCGAACTGGATCTCGATTTCAGTGACCGGTTGGTCAATCTGGTAGAGGAAGGGTTTGATGCTGTCATGCGGATTGGTTCTGTTGATGATTCGCGTCTCATGATGCGCAGACTTAGCGGATTTCATCATAGACTTGTCGCAGCACCAGACTACGCTTCCCTCCGGGGCCTGCCAGTCAGCCCTGATGATCTCCAGACACATCTCTGCCTGAGATATCGTTATCCCAGCAGCGGAAAACTGGCCCCATGGCCATTTCTGACTAATGGTGAACTAATCAGTCCGGACCTGCCCACATCTTCGGTTTCCAACAATATAAACTCATTGCTAAGTATGGTAGAAAACGGACTTGGTATCGCCCTGCTTCCAGACTTCATGGTGCATGAAAAGATAAAGGCAAAGCAGCTCATCCCCGTTCTGGACGAATATATTCATGACAGAAGAGACGTCGGCATCCTGTGGCCGTCCAATAGACAGTCATTACCCAAAATCCGAGCTTTTGTTGACTTTATGGCGGGTCGCCTTGGGTCAGCATAATCCTATGCCTGAATGTGATGCTCAAGATACTCGACTAATTCAAGATGCTACGTTTTTCAACTTAATTCACTCTGCGAACCACAACAGACAATTTAAACAGGCCGAAAATACCCAGATCATGTCCCATGGATGCGCCCAATTTGCAGTCCGGAGCCCTCGTGTAGCGGCTACGAGCCATTATAGGCCCAAGGCACACTGAGTATTGCTCCTCCTCAAGAGACTGGTGCACCAGCAGAGAATATGCCGGTGCACATTCTTCTAATACGTCAAACGTGCAAATAGATCACGCCATAAAGACACATTCTGAAATTCCAGGAGCGAGCGTAACTTTACTAAACGACATATCCCCTCTGAAGAAGCGCGGATCGAATAAATTCAAGCTGGTATCTGACGCGTTGTTCATGCTCTTTCGCTGAAAGAGATCGGAATATTTCGGTATAAACAGCGCCGAAAAACATACAGTCGAGAATAGTTCTGGCATCATTTCGGACTTTATCCCCCGAAATATCGGGCTCGGCAGCTTGTTTTATGATATCAGAAACTGTTTTGAGGACAAATCCCTCAAATTTCTTTTCAAAATCCCAACCGTCAATCCCCTCACAAATTTTAATACATAGCCCATCATCTTTTGGAAGAGCGTGATCACGGTTATGCTTATAAATAAACAGAAATATCGTGGCTATTTTTTCAAAAAGATCTTTTTTTGTGTCAATCTCTTTTTTTATTTTTTTGGCGAAGGAAGAAAAAACCTGATCACCAACGGCATCTATAATTTCATTTTTTCCTTTGAAAAAATTATAAATGTGTGCGGGTGACATACCTGCCGCTTCCGCAATATCGGACATGGTTGTCTTTGACTGCCCGTAACGCTCAAACAATAAGCGTGCCTGCTCAACAATCTGCGTCCTAACAGCTTCATCACGCTCATTTTTGTTCTTCAACATCAAGGATGGTCCCATCGTTAGCTCAATCACCAGCCATTTAGATTATTAAAATCCATTTGCAAGCACAGATTACATCAATTTCAATATCCAATGGCAGAGTTGATGATCAGACATTCGTAATTTGATCCCAACGCGCCCTCAAGAAAAACAAGACTTGGACTCACAACATTTTATCCGCTCCAAGCCTCTTCGCATGATGAAGCCAAACATTCTGAACCCCATAGAAATGTCGGCACAGCAAGCCATCCTATAATGCTGTCTGTCAGACAAGCTTATAGAATATGCTCACCGATACGGAATGGGCGCTTTGGCGTCTCATTCTCCCAGCCACCCCCTAATACCTTATAGAGCGTAACAGCGTTTGAACGCTGACCGAGATGGATAGAAATCCCTTCCGTCACGGCGTTGAGATAAGTTCTCTGGGCAACAAGTGTTTGCAGATAACTGTCTGACCCCATTTCAAAACGCGCACGAGAAAGCCGGTATTGCCGCTGTGAAGCCGAAACAAAACAATCCTGCGCCGTCGTTTCCCGAACATAAGTCTCTCTGGCAGCAAGCGCGTCTGCTACTTCTCTAAAACCTGTCTGGATTGATTTTTCGTAGCGGGCAATCTCCATACGCTTGTTTGCTTTCGATTGTTTGAGTTGGGCCGTCAATCGACCTTCGTCAAAAATCGGAAGTGTGATCTGCGGGGCGACATCCCATGCCCCCATTCCGGATCGGAAAAGGCGTTTGATGCCACTACTTGCTGTACCATTTGACGCAGTAATCTGGATCTTCGGAAAGAACTCAGCCCGAGCCTCCCCAATATCGTCATTTGCGGCCAGAAGCGTATGCTCTGCGGCAAGAATATCCGGACGCCTACCGATGAGATCAGACGGGAGACCTTCTGGAACATCCGGAAAGTCCACTATGTCAGCAAGAGCTTTCTTTCCTTCCAGTGCATTTTTCTGAGCGTCCGTCAGAGGCCTTCCTACCAGAAGTTCCAGCTGATTGAGGGCCTGAGCCCGCTGACGGTCATAGATCTCCAGTTGCTTTTCAGCTTCACGCAGCGCCTCCTCTGCCTCCGCCACATCAAGGTCGCTCGACGAACCGCTTTTACGCGCTTCAAGGACGAGATCGTAACTTTTCTGCCAGCTTTTCAGAATATCTGATGTGAGTTGATATCCTTCATTGTTGGCCACCCAGTTAAGAACTGTCGTAGCGACGCTTGCTTTGAGCGTAATATTCACGCTCTCACGCGTATAGACGTCACTCATGTAATGATCAAATGCCGACCGGGAAGCACTCCTGATGCGCCCCCATAGATCAATCTCATAAGAGGAAACGCCGAAACCGACACCATACTGCCTTTGGTAAATAGACCCCTGAGAAGCTGGTGTATGGGGAAACCGCATGGTTCGAGCAGCATATTTCTGGATATTTCCTGATGCATTCCCCGTCAATGACGGAAACAGACTCGCATTTTCAATATCAAACTGCGCACCAGCTGTTTCGATCTGCTGAATGGCAACACGATAGTCACGGTTGTTCTCCAGCGCTTCTGCAATAAGAGATTGAAGAAGTGGATCACGATAAAAGTCGCGCCATGCAGCATCGGATTTCACGGCATCTGACGAGACGCCTTTGGTATTACGATAGGCAGACCCATTCGGCCAAGTCTTGCCAACCGGGCTGGCTGGCCGTTCGTAATGCGGAATCATGGTACATCCTCCAAGAAGCAGGAAGACCAGTGATGAAAAGGAAAGCTGCCTCGACATCAGTGCGCCCCCCCTTCTTCCGCTGTGCTGACGGGAGGCTTATCTGGAGCATTGCGCTGAACCCGGAACAGGGTCAGAACCGAAACAAAGAATTTAGGCACGAACAACACAGCCAGCACTGTCGCACCAGTCATACCACCGACAACCGCTGTGCCGATGGCAATATGCGCAGCCGAACCTGCCCCTGTGGCGAGTGCCAGCGGCAGAGTACCAACAATGAAGGCAAAAGATGTCATCAGGATGGGACGCAGACGTTCTTTTGCCGCGATCAAAGCTGCATCAGCCAATGTTGCACCCGCATCATAGTGCATCTTCGCGAACTCCACGATAAGAATTGCATTTTTGGTGGCCAGACCGACTGTTGTAAGCAGGCCGACTTGGAAATAGATATCGTTTGCCAGACCGCGCAGGAAAGTAGCGAGTGCAGCACCAAGAATTCCGAGTGGAATCACGAGCATGACAGCGACAGGAATTGACCAGCTCTCATAAAGTCCTGCCAGACAGAGGATAACGACAATCAATGAAACAGCATAAAGTTTCCCGGATTGCCCTGCACTCTGCTGCTGTTCATAGGAGATAGAAGACCACTCGTGCGATAGCCCTACCGGCAGCTTTGCCGCATAATCTTCCATGATCTTCATTGCCTCGCTACTGCTTATGCCTGCCGCTGGCGCACCCAGAATTTCGAAAGCGGGAACACCATTGTAGACATCCTGCTTCTGAGCCCCAATTTCCCACTTTGGATCGGTAAAAGCAGTGAGCGGCACCATCTGGCCCTGTGTATTGCGTACAAACCATTTCTCTAGGTCGCGGGGCTGCAACCTCGAATCCATCTCCCCCTGAAGAAAGACTTTTTTGGCACGGCCACTCATATTGAATTGGTTGATATAGGCAGAACCGAAGGCGCTCCCGATCGTATCATTGATATCGCTATTGGAAACCGAATAAGCATTGGCGCGCTCCCTCAGAACGTTCAAATGCCATTGTGGTGCGTCATCCAGTCCATTCAGACGGACAGCAACAAGCCTCGGATCTTTCCGCGCCATGGCAATGAGCTGGTCCTTGGCCTGAGAAAACTGCTCGTAGGGAATTCCCCCTGGATTGGTCAGCTCAAAATCAAAACCACTGGCATTGCCGAGTTCAATGACGGGTGGAGGAAGAAACGCAACAACCTGGGCTACCCCATACGTCGCAAAATGCCCGTTAATATCAGACGCTATGTCCTGCGCTGTACGAACGGCACCCGTACGCTCATCAATATGCTTGAGCTTGACTGCGATAAAACCTGCACTTTGACTGCGTCCGCCAAAATGGAAGCCAAACACCGTCAGGACATTTTCTACAGCACCTTTATCGTGTGCCTGGACATATTCACGAATATCTTTCTGCACACGTTCCGTGACATGCGCCGAACTGTTGAGCGGCGATTGAACCTGCACGAAGACGACTTCCTGATCTTCATCAGGCAAGAAACCTTCAGAAAGCTTAAAAAAGCATAGCACAGCGGCAACGCTCAGAAACAAATACCCCCCCCATGCAAGCGGTGTCGCATTCAGACGCACCACGATACGACCATAATACTCAAGCAACGCGTCGAATGACCGGTTAAACCAGCCGAATGGACCCTTCGTCGCCTGACCGTGGGATGGACGCAAAATAGTGGCACACAACGCCGGCGTGAACGTAATGGCGGTAATGACCGAAAGCGTCATGGCCGCAATGATGGTGATGGAGAACTGGCGGTAAATGATGCCTGCAGAGCCACCGAAGAACGCCATGGGCAGGAAAACCACTGACAGCACCATTGTGATGCCAAACAGCGCACCTGTAATTTCCTTCATTGATCGGCTTGTCGCGTCGGCGGGTGAAAGATTTTCTTCCGCCATCAGACGTTCGACGTTCTCAACCACAACGATTGCGTCGTCCACCAGCAGACCAATTGCCAGTACCAGCGCCAGCATTGTCAGGGTGTTGAGCATGAAGCCCGACGCCTGAATTACGGCGAAAGTTCCAAGCAACACGACGGGCACGGCAATGGTGGGAATCAGAGTGGCACGAAAATTCTGCAGGAACACATACATCACCACGACCACAAGACCGATCGCAATAACCAGTGTCTCTACAACCTCGTGCATGGACTCCATGACGAACGGCGCTGTGTCATAAGCATAAACAACGTGCACGCCTGCGGGAAAGGACGACGCAGCACGATCAAACAGCGCCTTTACGGTGGAGACTGTCTGAATCTGGTTGGCACCAGGCGCGAGATTGAGGGCAAGACCGGCAGCAGGGTGCCCATCTACGAGACCCTTTGGCTGGAAACTTTGTGCCCCTAGTTCCACACGCGCAACATCACGCAGACGAACCTGTGTGCCGTCCGGGTTGACCTTCAAAAGGATATTCTGGAAATCCTCCGGTGTGGTCAAACGCTGCGGCCCCAAAATGACGGCGTCAAGCACCTGTTCATCCGGGCTTGGCAGCGCGCCAATCTCACCGGATGAAACCTGAAAGTTCTGATTTGTAACCGCGTTGCGAACATCCGTTACAGTCATCCCGTAGCTGGTCAGTTTCTCCGGTTTGACCCATATGCGCATTGCATATTCTGAACCGAAGAAGGTGTAGTCACCAATACCCGTGACCCGCGTAACCGGTTCCTGAAGATGGTTAGCGACAAAATCCCCCAGAGCATAGGAATCGAGCCGGTTATCCTCACTTACCAACATGGCGATCAGAGTAAAACTCTTGGTTGCCTTGGTAATTTTCACGCCCTGGGCAACCACATCTGGCGGCAGGAGTGCCTGCGCCACTGTCATGCGGTTTTGCACCTGCACCTGGGCGATATTTGGATCCGTGCCCTGAATAAAGGTCAGCACCACCTGCGCTGTGCCATCCTGCTGCGCAGACGATGAGATATATTCCAGCCCATCAAGACCATACATCTGCTCTTCAATGGGCTGCACAACAGTTTTCAACACTGTTTCAGCGGAGGCACCTGGATAAGTAACACTGACGGTAACTGGTGGAGGTGCGATACTGGGATATTGGCCAATAGGTAGGGTCATGAGCGCAATAACGCCCAGAAGCGAGATTAGAAGAGCAACGACCCAGGCAAAAATTGGCCTTCGGATAAAGAAATCTGACATCACATAAAACTCCGCAACTGTCCGTCAGGCCGGTTCGTTAAGAAGATGTATCGAATCGCCGGGCTGCAAGGTTTGGAGTTTTTCAGTAATGATACGATCACCGTCAGAAACACCATCAGTAATCACCCATGAATTACCGCTATCCTGAATAATTTTTACTTTCCTTAGGACAGCCTTACCGTCAGATCCGGCAATCAGGACATAAGGGTCGGCGTGCAGGTCTCGCAGCACAACGTTCTGTGGGACAAGAAAAGCTTTTCGCCGACCATAATGCAGAGTTGCATGCACAAACATGCCCGGAAGCAACATTGCATCCGGATTCTGGAATGTTGTTCGCAGCGTGGTCATTCCGGTTCCCGGATCGACCATTACTTCGAGAAGATCAATTCGGCCTGGTGACGTATAAGGGCGTCCCGTATCGAGGACGACATCGACCTGGCCAGCCCCAGTCGAAGTATGGTCACGCTTCTCATTCATCAGGGATTCGCGCAGGCGCGACACCGCCTCACCTGTAACGGTCAGATCGACATAAATCGGGTCCAACTGCGTGACCGTCGCCAGAGGTGTGGTCTGATTTGCCGTCACCAATGCGCCTTCCGTAACGAGCGTGCGGCTGATACGCCCGGAAATTGGGGAATAAACACGCGAATAATCAAGATTAACCTGAGCGGACATGATCTCCGCTTTCGCGCTCGCAATATCCGCCGCTGCCTGAGCCGCAGAGGAGACGGCATCGTCATAGTCCTGATGACTGACGGCGTTAATCCCGGACAAATGGGTGAACCGTGCTTTTCGTGCGTCTGCTGCAACGCGTTCCGCCTCTCCATGAGCCAGATCAGCCTTTGCCTGCGCTAGGGCAGCTTCATAGGGAACCGGATAAATTTGATAGAGCTGCTGGCCCGTCTTGACATCAGTCCCCTCAACAAACAGGCGCTTTTCAAGAACACCGCTGACCTGCGGCCGGATTTCGGCCTGTCGATAAGCTGCGGCGCGTCCGGGAACATATCCTGTCAGATCTACGGACTGCTCGTGTGCCCGCATGACATGAACATCCGTCACTGCAGGAGCATTCGCGTCCGCGTTTTTCTTGCCACACGAAGGCAGAAGAAGAAGGAGACCTGCGATGCAGGCATTAGAAAACGTGCGCGATGTCACGAGCCATGGTCCTTTCAGTCAGCGTTTAAACTATTTTATTGAACAATGAATATTATGTTTTTCATTCACTGCCAAGCGTCATCTTTCAGGCCCCAGCCTGGCAGGCCCTCAGATGCAGTCCGGGGCTGGACGCCTCTCACAATAGAGAAAATTTTGAAACCATATGTTTCCAACGTTTACATTTATTTATTAAAAATACAGCTGTAATAAATTTGATGTGTTGAACAGGCGTCGAATTGATAGCCTCCTAGAACAATCTAAGACTACACCGGGTATTAATCGTCTATTTGGAGTTATACTTATGAAATACGGTCTTTCTTTTGTTTCCGCTGCAGCCATGGCAATCGGGCTTCTGGCAGGTAACCCCGCGTCCGCGCAGGTTGTCACCAACGCAGCCCAGTCTCAATCTGGCACCTATAACGTTGAACCGGGCCACACACAGGTTGGCTTCTCCGTGCTGCATTTTGGCTTTACAAATTATCAGGGCGTATTCTCCAATGTGTCCGGCACATTGACACTGGATGCGCAACACCCAGCCGCCTCCAAGCTGTCTGTTACCATCCCTGTAGACTCCGTACAGACCACCAGCGCCAAGCTTAATGATGAACTCAAGAGCGATCAGTGGTTCGACGCTGCCAAATTCCCCAATGCCACGTTTGAGTCCACGTCAGTTCATCTGACTGGCCGCAACGATGCCATCGTAACAGGGAACCTAACCCTCCATGGCGTGACAAAGCCTGAAACACTGAAGGTTCACTTCATCGGTGCTGGCGTGAACGCACTGGACAAAAAATATACCACTGGTTTTGAAGCCACAGGCACCATCAAGCGCAGTGACTTCGGTGTGAAGATGTATGTGCCTTACGTGTCTGACGATGTGACTCTGCGCATTGCTGGCGCATTCGAAAAGCAGGACTAACGCTTGCAGCCACCTCTGCACGCAGTTGGTCCAAACAGTTAGAATACCCCAGTTGTGATCATCCTTCAGTGAATGATTACAACTGGGGATATCAGCCCTGACTGCGCGAGATGTTGCAACTGCGCAGGCATTCTCGCTCGCGTGGCGTGACTGAGCTGCTTGCAAAAAGACATTTACGGATCATTGGTCGTTCTCAAAATCTGTCCTGATATCGACATTACGAACAACAATAGGGTTCTCAGATCCTTACATGCTAAATCCAGAAACAGAATGTTTCCAACTTTAGGATGTTTGATAATCGTACAGGAGTTATCATCATGGGGTTTCTGAACTCCTTAAAGACATTGTTTTCATCACCTGAGAAAGACGTAAAAATGCCAAAAGTTCTCGTTCTCTATTACTCATCTTACGGTCACATCGAAACGATGGCCAACGCAATTGCAGAAGGGGTCCGTGAAGCAGGCCTTGAAGCCGATGTAAAAAGAGTACCTGAATTGGTGCCTGAGGATGTTGCGAAATCGCATCACTTTAAGACGGAGCAAAGCGCTCCCATCGCGACCACGGATGATCTGGTTAATTATGATGCCATTATCATAGGAGCTCCGACGCGGTTTGGCCGCCTCCCTGCTCAGATGGCAAACTTCTGGGACCAGACAGGCGGTCTGTGGCTCAAGGGCACACTGATTGGCAAGGTTGGTGCGGTCTTCACCTCCACGGCTTCCCAGCATGGTGGTCAGGAAACAACCCTGTACTCTCTGATGTCCAACCTTTTGCACCACGGTATGGTTATCAGCGGCCTTCCTTACAGCTTCCAGGGTCAGCTTAAAGTTGACGAAGTCACTGGCGGCTCACCTTATGGCGCCACGACGATTGCTGCAGGTGACGGATCACGTCAGCCAAGCAGCAATGAACTCGATGGGGCGAAATTTCTCGGTCAGCATGTGGCCGGCATTACTAAAAAACTAGCCTGATTATCAAAGCCTTCCCGATACTCTTCTTCAGGAAGGCTCTTTGTCCGGTTCAGGCTACCTCTCGGTTTTTACCCATGGTGGATGCTCAAAAGCCTTTATCAGATAATCTATCAAGGCTTTGACACGGTTAGGTCGCATCGGGCTTGGAGGGGTAATCAGGTATAGACTTATGACAGGCCCTTCCCATTCTGGAAGAATTCGTTCCAGTCTTGCTTCCTGCAATCCATCTGAAACCATAAATTCGGGAAATAATCCGTAGCCTAGCCCCTCCTCTAAAGAGGGCAGGAACGCTTCAGCATTGTCCGCACGGAACCTAGACGTTTGTGGCAGGACAAATTCTTTACCTGAATTCTTCTTTCGGAGACGAATCATTCCTGGAGCAGCGGTATTCGTATAAACGAAGCTTTTACAGTCCTCCAGATCTCGTGGATGTTCAGGTCGGCCGACAGTATTCAGCCATGCCGATGATGCCACCAGAAAGAGACCAACATCGCATAATCTTCGTGCGCGCAAAGAGGAATCAGCAAGAGCGGAGATACGTAACGCGATATCATATCCGTCAGCCACCACATCTACAATTGCATCGCTGAAACTGATATTCAGATCAATCTCAGGATAGCGCCGCATAAATTCCGGCAAGACGGGGGCAAGATGGCGGATACCAAATGTCACTGGTGCGGTAATGCGAATACGGCCAGAAGGGCGTTGCATATCACCACGAGCTTCTGCTTCAGCAGCTTCAGCAGCTTCAGCTTCGGTAACAATACGATTGGCATAGCCAAGAAGGGCCCTCCCGGTCTCAGTAAGGGAAATGTGACGAGAATTCCGATTGAACAGCGCAATACCTAACGTCTGTTCAAGACGACTGACCGCCTTTGAGACAGTCGGCTTGGAGAGCTGTATTTCTTCTGCCGCACGCGCAAAAGAACCAAGTTCCGCCACTTTTGCGAAAATAGCCCATGCTTCAAAATCCGGCAGTCTCATACAACTTCCCCCTTGGCTGATCGTCCAGTTATATCTCGACATACTCATTGCGCCAAGAAAGAGAAACCGTATCTTTCCACTATTGCCATTTACGACAGTAACGCCGGGCGGCTATTTTTTGACACCATCCACATATCGTCACCTCCATCTGGAAAAACCATCATGATCGAAGTTCGTCCTTACTCACAGCTAGGGCACGCCAATCATGGCTGGCTAGATACACGGCACCATTTCTCGTTTGCCAACTACTATAATCCTAGCCGGATGAATTGGGGTGCTCTCCGCGTCTGGAACGATGACGCTATTGCGCCGGGGTCCGGTTTCGGCATGCATCCCCATGAGAATATGGAAATCATAACCTATGTCCGGGAAGGCGCCATCACCCACCAGGACAACCTGGGCAATAAGGGACGTACCATCGCAGGTGACGTTCAGGTTATGTCTGCTGGTACCGGAATCAAGCATAGCGAGTATAATCTTGAGGATGTCACAACCCGGATATTCCAGATATGGATCATACCGACCCGATCCGGATATGCACCGTCGTGGGGAACCCGGGTGTTTCCGAAAACCGATCGTGCTGGCAAGTTTATCATACTCGCATCCGGTTACGAAAACGACGGTGATGCTCTTCCAATTCGCACAGATGCACGCGTCTTGGGAGCAACATTAATAAGAGAAGAGAATACCGATTACCATCTTGGCATAGAAAGGCTGGCGTATCTGGTCGTTGCCCGCGGCACCGTGGAAATTGAAGGTCAGATGATCAGAGAGGGTGATGGTGCTGCCATCTCAGAGAAAGATACCCTCACAATCCTTGCACATCAAGATTCTGAAATAGTGCTTGTTGATACAAGGCTATAAAAAAAAGAGTACGGGGAGGGTTCGAAAAGCCCACCTCTCAGCTTTATTAATTTTCCTCAACCCATTAATATCATCATGAGTGAAAAAAGAAGCTCAAGGTTTTTCTTACTCTTCATTTACCTGAAACAACAAGATAGATCCAAAATATTTTATCATAAGCATGGAAGAAGTCCGCGCTTTACTTGGTTATTCTCTTACAGTGGCAGCACTGATGCTGCCATGTGTGATGTTCACAGCAAAGGAAAAGTCCCCTCCCAGCCTCCCCCCAGCGCCCGATAAAGCTGGGCAACAGAGGTCGATACACTCGCTTCCGACTGAATAAGCTGATTTTCGGCAGCCAGAAGCTGAGATTGCAAGGTCAGGACATTAAGAAAATCAGCAGCTCCCGCCGCATACTGTCTCTGGGCTGTATTTACTGCGGCATTATCGTGCGCCACGGCCTGACGTAATTCATCACGTTGCTGCTGGGCTGCACTAAAACTGGCCAGCGCATCGTCAATCTCATGCCAGGCATTCAGGGTTGTCCGCTGATACGTGATGAAAGCTTCCTGTTGCTGGGCTTTTCGCAGCATCAACTGCCCTCGGAGCCTGCCTCCTTCAAAAAGGGGCACCGTCATTGTCGGTCCAAACCCATATTGACGCGAAGCCCAATTCCCCAACTTGCTGAAATACATCGCCTGCATGTCCAATGTTCCCGACAGGGTCACGCGCGGCAGAAAATCTGCGATTGCCACACCAATATTTGCTGTTGCAACATGTAGTTTTGCAGCTGCCATCCGGATATCAGGACGCCGATCAGCCAGTTCCGAAGGGACACCGATATCGATAACCGAAGGCACTGAAGGAATGGGATGCGGCGCCTCAAGTAATGCCGCTAATGCTCCTGGTTCACGTGCGATCAAAAAACTCAGAGCATTGATAAGATGAACCTGCTGATTACGTAATACCGGTAGCCGTGCATTAAAGGTGTGATAAAGTGCCTCGGAGTCATCTACATCAAGCGTGGTCGTAACCCCTTTTGTGAATCGAAGAGTCGTCAACTCCACGCTCCGTCGCGCAACTGCGAGATTCTGACGTATAATTGCCATTTCGGCCTGCACTGCACGCAATTCAATATAGTCTCTGGCAGCTTCAGCCATGAGTGAGACGATGACATCACGACGCATTTCGTCGGTAACATCCATCGCAGCCCGCGCACTCTCCACAGAGCGCCTGACATGCCCCCATAGATCGACCTCCCATGAAGCACTCAGTCCATAAGTCGGGAGATTGAACGCTGGCGTGGGATGAGTCATGCCGATTGGGGTACCAAGCACCGACCTTACGCCATTGGCGCTGATCTGATTGCGTTGATAGTAGGCATTTCCATTAAGGGAGGGAAACTGTGCAGCTCCTGCTATCTTTCGTTCTGCCTGACTTTGAGCGTATCGGAAACTTGCTGCCCGCAAATCGAGGTTTTTTGCCGCAACCTGTCGTTCAAGATCATCTAAAATAGGATCGTGATACACTTCCCACCATTGGGGATTGATCCTTTTCATATCCGCCTTGCTGGAAGATGCAGGCAGACTTTCATGCCATCTATCTCCAGAAGGCATCCGTGGATCATGAAAATCGGGCCCAACGGTACAGGCACTCACCATTAGTCCCAACAGCGCAAAACCCAGTCGCTTAACGCCATTCATAGCGATCATCCGATGCATGAGAGCCGTCAGCTTTCGTCTCTGTATCGATTCTCACTTCAACCGACATGCCAACACTCACTCGCGCAGCAAGAGGCTGGCCCGGATCAAACACAATGCGGACCGGGAGACGCTGCACCACCTTGGTAAAGTTTCCCGTCGCGTTGTCTGGCTGGATCGGAGAAAATGCGACCCCGGTCGCGCGCGCCACGCTATCAACATGAGCCCGCAGGGGATGCCCCGGAAAAGTATCAACCCAGACTGTAGCCCGTTGCCCGGGCATTACGTGAGTTAATTGTGTTTCCTGAAAATTGGCGACCACAAAAGCATCCTGAACGGGAATAACGCCCAGGAGCGCAGTACCAACATGAACATAGGCCCCCACACGAACACCGCGCGCGCCAACCACGCCATCAATTGGTGCCGTTATCGTGCAGTATGACAGGTTGAGTTCAGCCTGCTTTTCTTCCCCTTGCGCACGCTGTAATGCCGCTCTGGCACGCTCAAGTTGCGCTTGAATGACAGGAACCTGCTGCTCCGCCGCCGAAGCCTCTGCCTCATCACGAGCAAGAAGCGCAAGAGTCTGTTTTGCCTGTGTTGCTGTACGTTGACGTTGCTCAACAGTTCCTGCTCCACCTGCAGACAAATCGCGATAACGCGCCTCATCCAGCCTCGCAAAGGCAAGAGCAGCCTTATCAGACTCAACCGACGCGTGCGCCGCGGCGATAAGAGGTTGCTGCCGTTTGAGGGTCGCGCTCAAATTATCAATATCCGACTGAGCGGATGCCACATTAGCCCGGGCTATCCTGAGGGAAGCCTGAAAGTCCCAGTCCTGAATGTGAGCCAGCGTCTCGCCTGCTTTCACGTGCTGGTTATCCTGTGCCTCAACTTGATCGATCCGACCTGAGACCTTAGGTGCGACAAGTGTGAAATAAGCATGGATATAAGCGTCATTTGTCGTAACACTTCCCTGATGCTCCATTACCAATCGGTCCACGGCGAAAGCCGTGACACCAAGACCCGCTATGACAGCGGCAAGACTTAAGAAACGCCGGGTCGGCACATGAAATCTCCGGTTTAGGATTGACGAGAGAGCGGTGCCGCTGCGCGCGGCGGATACACCCTGCTGGGCAGAACAAGATTGAGGCCGATAAGAAGCGTGCAAACGCCAATCATCACGACATAGATATCGGCACAGGCAAGAATGAGCGATTGCATCCCGACCTCGCGATGAAAGAGGGACATAGCGGCCGAGTTCACGCTGCCTGGGTCAACAAGGTGAGGATCGAACAGGCTCTGGCGTACAGCATCGAAAGGAGGAAGAGAAAACTGTATATGGCCCATGTGATCCAGCAACATGGAGGAATGGTATTGCTCTCGGCGCCGGAACAATGCGTCAAGAAGTCCAGCTGCGACAGCGCTCGCCATACCCTTGGTCATGTTGACCATACCGGAGATGAAGGGCCCATCGATAGGTCCGAGCCCCATGGTCGCAAGCATCAGAACCGGAATGATGACCATAGGCTGCGCGAATACAGTCAGCAGCGCGATGGGATAAAAATTATCGCGGACCCAGTCTGCACATATCCAGGTTCCCAGCCAGTATGAAAGACCCATCAGACCCAGACCGGCCATAAGAACATGTCGACAGTCGATCCGGCGGATATTGCATATGGCTGCCACCAGCGGGAGCGCGAGCAACTGGGGAATCGCTATCAGCAGAGAGAAAGGCGTCGTCTGAATTGGACGATAGGATTTTACCGCAGTCAGATAATGCGATGGAACAGAAACCGTTACCACACTCAACACCAGAACCCCGAAAAGCGTAAGCAAGGCATCCGCTATATTGCGTTGTTTGAGCAACTGGATACGAAAAAATGGAAGCGAATGATGCCACTCATTGACGATGAAGACTGCAAAAAGAAACACACCCACACACGTCAGATGGGTGATGACAGGAGAGCGGAACCAATCAAGCCGATCCCCCTGCTGCAACGCGATGACAAGACAACATATGCCGGGCAGACCGGTCATCAACCCGAACCAGTCAAACCGCCTGAATCGCTCCAGTCTCATCGGATCCTGTGGTAGCCCCCAGGCCACGCAGATAATCGTTACGACACACAGAGGAACGATCTGCCAGAACAGGAACTGCCAGCCAACATACTCAAACCAGAACCCTGTCAGAGGTGTCGCCAGATTGGGACCAAATGTTGCGGTCAGGGCGTAGGCTCCAAGCCCATAGATCTTGATAGGAGGGGGAAGAAAGCGGAGCGCTACAGTCATCAGCATGGGGGGAAGTGCCCCACTGGCAAACCCCTGCACACAGCGCAAGATCAGCAGACACGCGAGATCGGGCATAAAAGGGGCAAGCGCCCCCAATATACCGACAGTTGCCGTCATGGCTATTGTCAGGCGGCGAACAGAAAACGTAACAGCAAACCAAGGAGCAAAAGCCATTGCAGAAATATTGCAGGCTTCAAACAGAGCAATAACCCACGTCCCCTCATCATGGCCGATGCCCATCTGGCCACGAATATCATTCAGGCCGATTTCCGTTACATGCTCGTTAAAGCCCGCGAGTAGAACAGCTAGCAAAACCCCCAGCAGACCAACCAACAACCGCCCATTGAGTGCCGGTACCACAGGCAACGTCAGCGGAGAAGGATGCAGCCTACTATCGGTTGGCACGGCAGTTTGTGCCGATGAGGTCATCTTACGTCCATAGTTGAGGCTGATAGAAAATATAAAAGATAATGCTCACAAGCCTACCCCACTGGGAAGCGCCAGAACCTGCAATTCAGCATTTCATATTCTGTAACGTATAGCATTTACATTTGATATTCTGATAGCCTTGAAACTGCTATTTTAATTAAGTATCGCCCCACCAGTGAGCAAAACAAACAAGACATGGAGCATGGTTCAGTGAAGCAGGATTACGACCTCAACCTGTTGTATGTTCTTGCCCTTCTCCTTGAAGAACAGAGCGTTATCGGCGTAGCACGGCGAATGAAGGTCAGTAGTGCGACAATCAGCCGTTTTCTTGCGCGTATCCGCGAGGCATTTTCCGATCCAATCCTGGTCCTGTCAGGGCGCAGAATGGTTCTCACCCCGAGAGCTATGGAGCTTCAGGCGCAGGTCGCCACTGTTCTGGCGAACGCACGGGCGCTCTCCAGGCAGGAAGAGGTAGATTTCACGAAACTCACTCCTTCCTTTACGATCCGGGCGAATGACGTGGTGACAAGCGTTTTCTCAGGTCCGCTCATGCAGGAACTGACGCGGACATGCCCAGGATGCCACTTACGCTTTGCCCCCGAAAGTGAGGGACACGATAGCGAGGCCCTTCGCAAGGGCACCGTGGACCTTTTCATAGGAGCTACCCGTGAACTTCAGCAGGATATCCGACGGCAGAAACTTTTTTCTACAAAGTTTCGAGGTGTCGTCCGTAATGGTCACCCGATTCTTGACGGTGAAATCACACCCGAAGCATTTACACGTTACAATCATGTCGTGGTTTCCCGTAAAGGGCGCCGCAGGGGACCGATAGATGTCGCTCTGGACCAGGGGTATGGCCTGGAACGCAATATCGCTCTGGTCATGCCGTCACACTACGCGGCATTACATGGAATTACGCATACAGATCTGATTTTTTCCATGCCTGATATTGTAGAAAGTGGCTTATCCATCGCCGCTGTTGGACTCATCGCGTTCGAGATACCCGTGATGGTGGAACCGCTGGAGGTTTTTCAGGCATGGCACCCTCGCCTCGACACCGATCCCGTGCATCGTTGGTTACGCACCGCCATCACAAATGTTGTCCGTCGTCGTCTGGAAAGGTGAATAAGCCTGAGCGGGACCGTAATCATAACCGAACGACTGCAAACAACAGAAACACTCTGACAGATTGACACATCCCTTAACGACATGTAGGGACGATTTCAGACGGCAAGCCCATGTTACGGTCGCCGCGTAAGCGTTAACGTCAACCAACGCATTCTTGTCGTCATGTTCTGAAACCAAGGAAGATGGCGTGTATAGGATGTTGACGTGCCAACTCCCTTTTCGGCCCCCCGCCCTTCGACCGTAGGCTTTTCAAGCCTGTATCTCGGCATCATTCTTATCGGTGCCAACCTCCGTGCGCCTATCACAAGTCTGGGTCCCGTACTTCCGGCTATTCAGAATGAGCTTCATCTCAGCGGCACGACGGCCGGACTACTGAATTCTCTGCCGTTACTGATCTTTGCCCTCCTGTCCCTTGTGGCCCCAGCTGTAGGACGACTACATGGTCTCGAACGCATTCTTGGCGTATCGGTCATGGCCATTCTGGTTGGCACAGTCACGCGATCTCTGGATCTGCCTGGTTCAATCTGGTTTGGCACTCTCCTCCTCAGTGCTGGGATCGCTTTTGGGAATGTTCTCCTCCCGGGTTTGGTGAAACGCGATTTTCCGACACGCGCCGCAGGCCTTATCGGTCTCTATGCTGCCTCAATGGCAGCAATGGCAGGTTTGTCTGCCGGGATAGCTGAGCCGATTGCACGCATCCCTGGGTTAAGCTGGCGCTGGGCAATCGGAATATGGGCCCTCCTCTCATTTGGCGCGCTTCTCATGTGGCTGCCGCAGTTTCGCACACGACAACATTACCTTTCCTCAGCCGCCACAAACGACCAGACATTCACCTCCCCATGGCGTCATCCGATCGGCTGGCAGGTATCCCTCTTTTTCGCTTTTCATTCTCTGGTATTTTACTCACTTGTCGACTGGTTTGCATCCTATGCAGCCAGTCGTGGCATACCCCTCTCTTCCGCCGGTCTCATGTTGCTCGTTTTTCAGGTGGTTGCTGTTGCGACAAACCTCGGCTGTGCGCCCCTGCTTCAGAGGTTGAACGATCAGCGATTACTGGGTTTCATCTGCGGGCTTTTACTTTTGGCAGGGACAAGCGGCTTAGTACTTATGCCCAGCCTTTCTTTAGTGTGGCTCATTTGTGCCGGCCTCGGTGCCGGTGTTGCGATGGTCACAAGCCTGTCCCTATTCGGCCTCCGAACACATAATCATCATCAAGCTGCAGTCCTTTCAGGAATGGCACAATTCATTGGTTATGTGGGAGCTGCTGCCGGACCATTGCTGATCGGCGTGCTTCATGACGCGACCGGCAATTGGAGTGCCTCCCTATGGCTACTGGTTGCATCAAGCATGCTGGCTATGATCTTTGCGACACTAGCCGGTCGAGCGCGAACAATTGGTAAATCATGTTAGTAAATGGCTACAATATATAGACGCCCTCCTCTTCTATGCGCACACGATGCAACAACACAGGTTCGAAATACCCCTTCCCTGTTATGCACGGGTCCATAGCAACGCTCCGATGATATAATGCGTCGGACCGAATATCATATCTCGACCTTCTGCCCTTCCCCATTATATGCAACGATCATGTTGTGAGTCAGTGCATCAATGGTGAGCGGGGCCAAGATAGAATCCAGAAGCCCCGGGAAACGATAGTCCAGATCGTCTCGTCGCAAAGACAGCCGGTATTCCCGTCCCATCTGGCGCTGCCAGACAACGCCGCTATCTCGCAGGATACGCCAATGATGACTCATGGTGGATTTTGGAATATGTGACAGCACGCTACAGCTGGGATATCCGTCACCTTGAGCAATAGTCCATACAGCCGCCAGTCGCAGTGGATTTGCAAATGCCATCAGTACACTCTCAAGCCGGATATCGTCGCGTTTGGGATGATTGGTGTGCATACCCTATTCTTATGCAGCCCTGAAATTTAAGTCAATTACGTGATTTTCTGTATCCTATGAAAATATTCAACAGAATTACTTGCGGATAAACAACACATTCTGCTCGAATGCCATCATGCCTGCTCAAATTCCCAAACCTGGACTATCCTTCTTTCTAACGAGACTTTCACATTTGTATTTATTTGTCCCCCCAAGAACAACTTGAAAGGTAATATTCTGCATTAGATAAGGAGCTCCATCTCTCCGTACAAATCTGCAACCAAAACATCAAAATCAATTTTATTATGATACACATAGTGAAACAGGAGTTCGTTATGGAAAATCTTCAGCCATTTGTTTTTCTTCGTCATGGTGAAACAGACTGGAACAAGTCAGGTTTACTGCAGGGTAGGAGTAACATTCCTCTAAGAGCCTGATCCGAAAGTTTTTCAGCACTGACAATGCCTTGCGGTTCTGCGGGTCAGCATGCGGATTGAGGCGATCAAAGTCCA
>NZ_VHOP01000026.1:0-1394 GCF_008704325.1 Acetobacter sp. DmW_125128
ACATTTACACCAGAAACATACCCTTTACTGCCAACAACAAGCGTACCTTCCTTGTCCCCAGTAATCTTAATATCCGTCGCAAAAGCTTTAGCGGAACTATCACCTGTAACATTAAGATGAGCGCCAGCAGTAACCGTATTAGATATTGCAGAAACACCACCGCTAATATCTAAACTTCCTGCTTTTAGAACTGTGTTGCTGAGTATAGCACCACTTTCTGCACGCACAGATTCCTGAACGCCAGAGTTCAGAATCACTCCACTTGTCACAGTTGTATCAACCGCAATGGCACCGGAATGCACGATCATTTCACCCTCACCACTTACTGTGGTACTGGTAACGGATGCGCCATTCTCTACAAGTAAAGCCGTAGGATTACCCCCAGTTGATGTAGTGGAAACGAGGGTATCTATAACATTGGCACCCGCATTGATTGTGGCGGATGCTGTATCGGTAATGGTCGTGCCAGAAAGTGTTGCACCACTAGCAGCATAAAGCTCCGCACCATCGGAAATGTTGGTATTATCAGCAGTGCCACCAATAACCCCAATTTGGCCCATACTGGCAGATGTATCAACTGCGCTGCCGCCAGCAGAAATGGTCAACATGGCACCAGCAAAGCTATCATCATTTTCTGGCAACGATGTAGATGTAACAAGGCCGCCACTTTCAACAGTAATGTTGCCACCGTTTGCGGTAGTAGATGTTGCTGTTCCGAAAACATCCAGTGTATCACCATCATTTAGAATGATACCATGTGAGGATATTCCAGCAGGAATAGTCGTGTCAGTCATATTTACGATCCCTTAAAGTTATTTCTACATTCTGAGATTTGTGCAGAAATTTTTTCCCATTTATTGTCAAATATTATTGCTAATAAAAATAAATCATGATTATTTTTCTATATTTTCATCAAAAATGTGTATAATTATTTATAGAATATTTAATTTTTAACATGCCAACAATGCGGTATGTGCTGCTGAGTGTAGAGAAATACTCAGCAGCACCAATAAAACCTACTAAAGATGTTTATTAAAATACTTCACGGATTTTAAATGGCCTGAGCCACTGCCTTTTCCATGTCTTTACCAACCAGATAAGGGCCTGCTGCACGAATAGTTATAGAGAGAATAGCCATTGCATTGTGCGTGATATTTCCGTCCAACGGTAGAACGGCATCACCATTTGTCCATGCACAATCTTTCCAATCCGTATCATGCCAACCAGCAGGCTTGGATGCTTGAAGATGGGCCGTAATCATCTGTAACTTACGAGCTGTCTGTACGCACACATCGGTTACAGCAACACCTAGAGCGGTTCCACTTTAATCTGGTTCATATCCAGAGGCTGTAAAGAAACTGGCGCATTGACTGGGAGTGAAAGCCGGAAGCAGT
>NZ_VHOP01000027.1:0-5916 GCF_008704325.1 Acetobacter sp. DmW_125128
TTCATATCGCCATTCCCTCAATCAACGCAGAAGAAATAGAATCATACAGAAGACCTCAAAACCAGGGGGTTTTTAGAACCCTCCATTTGATTTTTGCTTAGATTTCATTTTTTCTTTTTTCTTCTCCATTGTCCATGAAGACATTTCATATATTTTATTTTCAATATCAGATACAGTTCTCCAGTAATTATTAGTAAATCCTTTTTTTGGAGAAACTATGAGCATTTCCATAATATGAGAAATTAGATCACATGTTTCAAACCACTTATCTACCTCAATATAATCTATTGATTGTAATTTCCTAGACGTTTCATTATTTACCTTTGATAAATATTTATTGGTTGCCCAACTCCACTGACCATGAGCAATTTTATTTCTAATTTCATATGGTTTGGTTATATTTTGATCTATTAATTTCTTTAGCCTCTTTTTTGCATTTGGCAAAAAGCTTACATTTTTTGGTCCATAAACCTTAGGCAAAGCTATTTCTAAACAAACAATCCATGCTTGGCTAATGTTGGTTTTAGAAACCGAAATTATTTGCTCAATTTCATTGTTTGAAAGACCATAAGGCGTAAAAATAAGCTTCTTAAAAGAAGCTTCCATTAATGCTGAATACATAAGAGCATAAAAAAAAGTATAATATCTCAAAGAGATTATATTATCTTTTTTTAGAAAACTATTTAGGTCTTTTTTAAGTTGTTTTTTTGCTTTTTTTAAAACTTCAAGATTTTCAGAAAAAGCTTTAAACAACGTTATATTTTCTGCGTCGCACATTTTAACCCCAGGCTGCCAGACAGTATGGATTATCCATACTGTCTGGCAGCCTGGAATTGAACCAGGATTTCCACCATTTCTGGTAGCGTCTTAGCCATATTAGACGACCGCCCAAAAACATATTACCTGAAAATGCTTATTACATGAAATATTTTTTCCAACCGATAATCTAATATCCAGGAACGTGCATTCCCGGAAGCCAGAAACATCCTCTATCATGAGCAATGAGGGTACCCTCATTGCTCATGATCCCGCTCTCTAAGACCCGATCAGGCCACCATCGCCCGTCGCACCGCGTCAGGTTCACGCCACAAGACACGCAGAAGCGTCCGCACCGCCGGGTCAAGGCTCACACGGCCCTGCTCCCAGTTCCGCCATGTCGCTACTGGCACACCGGCCAGAGCGGCAATGTCTGTCTGGGTCAGCTTCAACTGGCGGCGTACCGTCGCAGGAGACGGATAGGCTGGCCCCGGCAGATCGCTTTGTGTCCCATCTTCGTGGGCCTGCTGGTCAATCTCTGCGGCCGTCGTCGCCTGAACGCGTGCCCGATCGACCCGGCCGCCACGACGTTTGATGTCTGCCAATGTCAGTTTTGCCATTTGATCCACTCCTTTCGGTGCATCTTCCGGGCCGAGATGATGCGCAGACACGTCCCGCGCACCGTATAAACGACCATAAACGGGATCCCCTCGATCAAGCCTGCGGCTCTAATACGGGGTTCTCCATAATCCTTACGGTCGTCCGGTTTCTGGAGAACAGGCCCCAGAAAAATCTGGGCCGCATATTCGAAATCGAACCCCCGCTCTTCAAAGCAGGCATCGCTTTTCGCGTCGTCCCATTCAAACTCGATCTCAGGCCCTGTCATGCTCCTTTATATACGCTGTTAGCGTAGTTTCGCAAGGGATATCAGCCTGTGCCGATCGCTCATGCTAGACCCTAGCGCACCCGTGCCGTTCGGAGAGACCCCACCATGCTTCTGACACCGCGCTGTTCTGACCCCGCCCTCTCTGAAGCCGACCGGGAACGGATCACCAGCTATCTTCTGGCGTCTCTGTCTCCGGCGACCCGCGCCGCCTACGCCACCGACTGGCAGAGTTTTACGGTATGGTGTGCAGAACATGACGTGCTTGCCCTCCAGGCAACACCAGCTCAGATCGCCTCCTGGCTCTCCTCTCTGGCTGAAGCAGGCCGTAAGGCGTCTGGGATTGCCAGAGCACGCGCTGCCCTGTCGCATGCCTTTCAGGGACAGGAGCACAACCCAGTCAAAGCCCCCGGCGTAGAGCGTGTCATGGCCGGTATCCGCCGCACCCTTGGGACAGCCCCCACACGCAAGCAGGCTGCCACGGCTGAAATTGTGCGCGACATGCTGGCCCACTGCCCCTCCTCCCTGAGCGGTCAGAGAGATCAGGCGCTTCTGACACTCGGCTTTGCCGGAGCCTTGCGGCGCAGTGAGCTGGTGGCACTGACTACGGACGATCTCCTGTTTCAGGAACGCGGACTACTGGTCAGCATCCGGCGCAGCAAAACCGATCAGGACGGCAGCGGACAGGTCATTGGCATCCCGAATGGCCGCCGTCTCCGTCCAGTAGACGCTATACGCTCATGGCTTGCGGCATCCGGGATCACACAGGGGCCCGTGTTCCGCAGCATTACCCGTCACGGGCATCTGAGCGCACAGCCTCTCTCAGACCGGTCTGTCGCCACCATAGTCAAGACATACGCCCACGCCGCGGGATATGATCCGAGGGGGTTTTCCGGTCATTCCCTTCGGGCCGGATTTGTGACCTCTGGTGCACAGACGGGGCAAGACGCCCTCGCTCTGGCTCGTGTAACACGCCACAAAAATCTCTCTGTCCTGCAAACCTACGTCCGGGACGATGCCCCTTTCCTGAATCATCCCGGCGAGGCGTTCCTGTAAGAACCCGAAGGCGGATGGGAGCGCCCATCGTGCGCGGCCTGCAAGCGGTTCCAGAACGCGGCACCATTCCCGAAAACGGCTCCCAGTCGCAGGGCAAGCTCCGGCGTAACCGGAGTTCTCTCAGCCAAGAGGTCTAAAAGGTCGGCCTCGGAAAGAGCGAGACGGGCGGCAAGATCTGTCACGCTTTGTCCTATAGCCGGAAGCAGGTCTTCCCGCAGGAGCGCTCCCGGATGCGTTAGTGTTCGATCAGAGTGTCTGGCCATAACCGGCTCCTTCTTGCCTCTCCCTCTGTCTGACTTGTCTGGCGCATCTGTCAGACATGACAGACATGACGCGGGCATGCTTCACTTCTGCCAGACAAGTCAGACAGAGGAGTCAGACATGACAGACGAACCTAAACCATGGTCTATCCGGGGCGTTCATCCCGAGGTGCGGAATGCTGCTCTGGCCGCCGCCAAAAGAGAGGGGGTCACGATTGGCGAGTGGTTAGACAGAGCCATTCGGTCTCACGTTAAAAATGGCAGAAACCCAAAAGAAAACCTGTCAGACGCTCCTGTCAAACAGACGCCAGACTTGTCTGACGCAGAACGCCTCGTCAGCATGATTGCCCAGCTTTCGGAAGCCGGTGCACCGGTCCCGAAATCCGTCTCCAGCAAAGCCTATGCTCTGATCCGGGACAGCCTCAAAGGAGTGCAGCAACAACACAGGGCGGCCCTGCCTTCTCCTGAGCAGGATTGATGGATTTACCAGATTTTGAGGTCAGGCAGTCAAATCGTGCATCTTCTTTCTGAGGATGCACCGCAAGACAGGACACCGTTAAGCACTACAGGTGCGCATAAGGTTTATGTGAAGTAGTCACGCCGTTAGCGTGGGCCTACTTCACCTGTCCTGCCCAACTTTTACAAGATATTTTGGCGGCATAAACGGTTATAGCCGAGCGTAAAACTCGGTTATTTTTTGCAAATCATGGTTATATTTTTTTGTCATTCTTGGTTATTTTTTAGCAGGGCTGATTTGGATCATCCAAAAAAATAGAGAGTGAAATTTTAGCCGCTAAAATTTTCTGAAAAATTTGATCCTCTCTTTTGCTCTGTCTATCCAATGGGACAGACAGACCTTTCCCATTGCCTCCTGCTTCCTGAGCCTTTGGATTGTCTCGTTTGCTTGGTGTGAGAGGGGGGTATCAGGTCTTTCCCCTATATCCCGCTTCTTGAGGTGTCTGCCCGCTTTGCATACGGGTCAGAATCTCCAGCCACTCGTCTTTCGTATGTCGCGGATAGGGTTGATTTATATCTTTGGAATAGGTTTCCGCTGCAAAAATGTCAGTCTGAAGAAAGCGCTGTTTTCTGCGGGCTAGAGCCTCTCGTAACTGCTGCGCATAGTGTCTGGCCGCAACCTTGACCTGCTCTAACGGCTTCAGCACCAGTCGATACAGATTAGAGCCACTCACCATCCGGCCCTGACGCTTCACCCGACGACGGGTGCGCTCCACAAGACCAAGAAGGTAGGCTTTCTCAAGACTGCGGATGACTGTGCGAGCTGAGCAACCCGCACGTGCGGCTATGGCTTCATGACTGGGGAAAAGACCATGCGGCCCCTCAAAAGAAGCAAGCGCCTGTAAGACCAGATGGGTCTTACCGGAAATCATCCGGCTCTGGGTAAGTGTCCAAAGTTGGGAAGAAAACGTCTGAGACAAAGCCGGGCCCTTTCTAAATTATGGGCGAGGCTTCCTTCTTTCCTGCGATATTAGGCTTGAAAGCCACTTAGGCTATGCCTACTATATCGCATCGGACGCTTGAGTGTGTTGTCGCACCTCTTGCATCAAGTCCACCTCGCCGGGAAGCGAGATTTTTAAAGGGGATGCCTTGCCGGGCGTCCCCTTTTCAATTTTCAGTAGAATGTATCCAATAGATGGAATGTGGCAAGCCTCATTCCATCTATCATGAATAATAACTGCAAATATATACATATATGAATATTGATTTTTATATATTTAAATTAAAGTTTCTCTTTAATGGTTTTTTGCAATCTTATTGATTGATCAGACTTATAGTCTGTTTCATAATTACCTTCATGTTAAGGTATGCTTTAAGCGCATACTTAAACACAAAGGCATGAATGGAAGGCATGTTTGTTAACAAACATGCCTTCCATTCATGCCTTTGTGGCATATTATCTCGTTTTCTTGTTATGTCAACCCATTGACATAACGGAAAAATAAAATACATAATCATTAAAATAAACATTGATAATTCTCTTTATGAATTATTTTTGTTTTAAGGGAAGTTCTAAGAAATGACCATTTTTATTCATAGCAATACATCTTATCCTATTATGGAGTACAATTTTATTAATTATAAAATTGAGAAAACTGTTGAAAACAGTAATCCAGATTTTATTACGCTTCTCAAAAATCGCGACAAGATGGTTGATGGAAAATCGCAAATTTTATGTGGTATCGATATGGTAAATTTCACCGATAATGATTATATGGACATGATCTAGAAAGTTTTTAAGAGTTTTTCTTTGTGTATTAATAATGCTCTACAACGTTTGCCTAGAATTGAACCGCGAAGCAAAAAAGTTTTAAAGAGTAATAACTATAGAAAACTGAGTGATTTTCCTGATATTCCTGAAATATCACAAGAAAAGCGGCAAAATCTTGTAGCCGCTTTAAGACTAATTAACGAACATATTTCTAATGGGTATGGTCTCCCTGAAGAGATGTACAGAACCAATATAGATACCACCACAGACAACTTACTAGATTATGCTGGAATTATGCATATTCACCCATTGGGAAAAGGAAGTTCAGAAGTTCTCTATTTAGTGCAAACGCAAAAATGCGTTGGCTTGTTAGAACTTACAGATCATAGACATTTTGACCGTATTCAATCTCCACATAGTGCTGAACTTATTAATATCCATGGAGAGTTTATAAGAAGAAATATTTCTCAATATAATAATAGAATATTTGAATATTCTTGGAATAAACAATCTATAATAAATGACAATACATCTTAATATTACAACAACAGATTACGATAATGGATATTATAGATAATTTATTTCTAGAACAAATATTTTTATAATATTTGTTCTAGAATAATTAATACAAATATAAGAAAAACTAATTTGGAGGGATCGAAGAACCCTTGATTGATGTGCTTGGCCGGTAATTTCTGGGTTTTGGCGATTTGATTGACGGTTTTTGCGATGGC
>NZ_VHOP01000028.1:0-23730 GCF_008704325.1 Acetobacter sp. DmW_125128
ATAAACAGTTCTGGTTGTCATAAATACTTGTAAGAATCCTGAATGAGGTACGGAGCAAATTCGCTCTTTGCGCAAATCAAGATTTTAGCAAGAAACTTTTGAAAAATGTCTGTCGTTTATGATGTTATGAGTTCATCAAAATCGTGTGATAAAATTGGTTACGCTCGTGTAAGTACAGTGGGCCAAACTTTAGATATTCAGATAAAAACTTTAAAAGAATACGGATGTCACCGTATCTATCGTGAAAAAGCTAGCGGCGCAGATGCTGCACGAAAAGAATTACACAAATTACTCAATAATCTGAAGGAGGGCCAAATAGTTGTGGTAACGCGTTTGGATAGGCTGGCACGTAGCACATTTGACCTTTTTTCTATTGTAAAAGTAATAACTGAAAAAAATTCTCAGTTTTACTCTTTGGCAGAGCCATGGACGGATACAAATACGAGCACAGGCCGTCTGATGCTTGCGGTTTTAGGTGGTTTGGCAGACGTGGAGCGCGATCTTATTCGCAATCGTACATCCGAAGGGCGCGCAAGAGCCATTGCGCAGGGCAAAAAAATGGGGCGGCCTGCCAAAATTACTCCTGCACAGCGAAAGGAAATCATTCAATATCGAAAGAACGGTCAAACATTAAAGAAAATTGCAGATGTTTTTGGAATTAGCTCAACAACTGTCTCCAGAATTATTACAGGAGCAGATAGCCATAGAAGCCGAAAAACAAAAAAGCTTATGGCTCAATAGTCTATTTTTATTATATGCGTTGTAACTCAGAAACAGCCTGCTCTCTATGGAGGCTCTTGCGCACTTTTCTCGTCCAAAAATGCCCAAGCATAATTTGCGCAAAGCTGCTACACGGCACATGGCAGAAGCAGCAGCCTGTTGAGGGCTTGAACAGGAGGGTGGTGGAGCTGAGGGGAATCGAACCCCTGACCTCCTCATTGCGAACGAGGCGCTCTCCCATCTGAGCTACAGCCCCGCCTGTTCCGTGATTTTTGGGTGTATAGGGCTTACCAATTCGCTGTCAAGCTGTATTGTAGGTGTCTGATGGCAGACATGCGGGCATGCCATAAGGGTGTGTTCGGTTTTTTAGCAAGGCAGGATTTGGCGTTCGTGTTTTTCGTTTTCATGCTGTTGATGCGGCTTTTGGAACTGTATAGCTGGGTGCTTCTGGCAGCCTGTATTTTTGTAAACCTGTATGCCTTTGGCATTCTGGATAGCCGCAACCAGATTGTCTGGAAAATAGGCGTGTTTCTGGAACGGATAACAGAACCCGTGCTGGCCCCCGTGCGGCGTATGCTGCCAATGCCGGGCGGCATGGACTTTAGCCCAATGGTGGTGCTGCTGATTATCCAGTATGTGCTACAGCCGGGGCTTGTCAGCCTGTTTCGTGCGCTGATGTCTCATTAAAACGCGCACGGTGGCTGGCGTTAGCCCGGTTTGTTAAAAACGGAGCAACCGCCATGCCGCATCTTTTTCGCACATTGGGCCTGTTTTGCGCCACCATAACCGCCACACCCGCGCTGGCGCAGGATACACCGCCCGCTACATCCGCCCAAATGTACACCGGCAGCATGGCAGGCGGCCAAGGCACCCTTAAACTGGTGCAAACGGGGGATGAAACCTTTGCTGAAGTTTCGGTTGTGGGGGATACCTGCGCCGGATCAGCCGAGGGCGCAGCCGCCCGCCACGGCACAACATGGGTGGTTACAACAGATCCGGAATATAACGGCCAATCATGCCGCATCACCTTCCGCATGGGGGCGCATGGCGTGATAGGGAGCGAGGAGCAAAATTGCGCGCCCTATCATAACGGGGCCTGCGCCTTTACCCATGCGCAACTGGCCCGCACGGCGCAGTAAGGCCGCGCTTTATACGTATGTAGGCACAAAAAAACCGCCGGGCCAATAAGGCTGCGGCGGCTTTTTTACAGCATGGCAGGTAAAAACCCGCCAGCCCACATTAGTGGTGAGAAGAAGACGCGTTCGGGTCTTTTTCAATGTGGGTCAGGCTGTAGCTGCACATCACGATAACCGGAACAAGAAAAGCCACCACAGCAGAACCCATAGCTGCAACGTTCATGCCCAGGAAGTACAACATCAGATCCAGGCCCAGCAGCGCAATGCACAGAAACATGCCCATCCCAAAAACCCCTTATATAGTGTTCCGGCGGTAAAAGGGTTGCCGGGCCGGTGCCATATCCATGCATCTCAAGCCCCGCAGATTCCGCCGGAATCATGCCAAATCAAAACAGCGTCACACTTACTCTTTTGCCCCGCGTGGTCAACCGCTATCTGGGCATGGCGTTGTGGCGGGTAATGCTGGTCTGCTTTTGTGCGGGTTGCAGGCTGCGGGGGCGGCCCCAATGTTTAAGGTAGGCTTATGTAACCAAGGATAAGATTTTTATGTCTGAAAAAACAGAAAACCATACCCACCACCTGCCATCCGCCACAGATATTAGCCGTGAAATGGAACAGGTAAAGCGGGAATACGATATTGCGCTGAAGGATCGGCCAGAACACGCAAAAGCTCTGGGTGAACGCCTGCGTAAGTTGGAAGCCCAGTTGCAGGAAGGCGCGCGCGGCAAGGCCTGAACGCCCTTAACATATGCCGGGCCGGGGCACATACCCCCAGTCCACATAATATATAAAGCGCCCGGCCTTAGTGCTGGGCGTTGCTGTTTTGGGCCGCCCCCGTAGCGGGTGTTGCCGCCTGCGCTTTGGAAGCCCAAGCGGCGGCCACAGCCTGCGGGCCCGTGAGTGTTTGAGAAACCGGAACCGCCTGTGTTGCCGTGCCTGCCTGCGCTGCGGGCGTGGCGGCGGCGGAGGGCGCGCCAGCAGAATCTGGCCGTGGGTTGAGGATACGTTGCGGTTCTGGCTGTTCATAAACCGAATGCAGCGCACGCCTTTGGGCTTCTATGCTGGGTTCATGAAAAGCCGAAACCGGGCCAAACCCAATCAACCTGTCATGGAACCGGTTGGTGGAGGCCACGGGGGAGCGGATGCAGCCTTTTACAACCGTAGAGCACGCGCCATCCGTGCCAATCATGCGGTCATTATCGCCGCTGTAGTGCAGGTCATACACACGGCCATCCACCATCCGCAGGCTGGCCACGCAGGTTTTGCCCGCGCCGCCAAAGGTGGTTTGCGTCATGTTCACAAATGTCTGGAGCGGAAACAGCGAGGAATCGTTGGTGGAAGGCATGTTGACCGAGCGCACATACTGATAAACCGTGGTGTGCTCATCTATCTTTTGCGTTTTGTCGGGAATACCCGCGCAGGCCTGTAAATCCTCATTTGTCATGCCAATCACGGCTAACTGGCCCTTATGGGCGGTGCGGCTATCTATATATCCGCAGCCTGCCAGCGCGGGCAGCAGCACCAGCGCAGCAAGCCCGCGTGCACGATAAAACAGAGAAGCAGCAGAGGCAGAAATAGGCAGGGAAGGAAAGGGCAGACCGGTCATTACTCTTGTTCGTAAAAGGGTGGGGTGGTGTTCAGGGCGGTGTGTTGTGGGCTTCGGCGCGGGCAATGTCCAGATACAGCAAAATCAGCAGGGGCAGGGGCCAGATAAAGGGGAGCGGCACATGCCACGCCATGGCTAGGGTGCCACACAGAGCCCCCGCAGCAAACCCCAGCCACGAAAGCCCCGGCAGCAGGGCCGCCCCGGGTGCGGGCGGTTTAACCGTGCTGCCCGGCCAGCGCGCAGCCAGTGATGTAGCCAGTGCAGAGGCACATTTCAGCAGGTTGCTGGTGATCACAATGGTTTGGATAGCGGTGCCAGAAAACCGGGCAATTGTTTCACCCTGCACGGCCATAAGGGCGGGCAGCAGCACAAGGGCCAGTGGGCGGTGCCACGGCGTAAGCATGGCAATTTGCGTGGCCCCCAGCAGCACGCCCACACAGGCTATGCCAATGGCTGCCTGCCAGCGCAACCGTGCCAGAGTAGCCAGCATGGCCGCTACAAAAAACGTGCCTAAAATTTCCAGCAACAGCAGTGCATGCGGCCAGATGCCCCCAACAAGGGCGGCGGCCAGATGGGTTGTGTTGCCTGTCATGGCGGAGGCAAACAGCCCGCCCAGATACACAAAGCCCAGCGCATCCACATACCCGGCTAAAAGATCCAGCACCAAAATGCGCCGCGCAGAAACCCGCACGGAGGAGGAAGAAGAAAGCTCGGCCATATTCATCCATCAGCATACAAGAACATTACACAAAATCCACCCGCAGCCTTTGTGCCCGCTGCGTGGCATATAGGCCATTCACAGGGCCGTAAGGCTGTATTTGCGTGCCAATGGGGTGGCCGTAGGTGTGGATATCAGGCATCTATGCGCAAGTTTATGCGGCATGGCACGCGCGGCGGGCCTTGCTGGCAGGTGGGGTTTTTCCGTATTCTGCGGCCAGACCAAAGCAAGGAACAAAGTAGATGTTGGGATTCCGTCCTGTTTTTCTGGCGTTGGGGGCCTGCACTGCCCTGTTGGCCGCGCCCCCGGCGGCTTATGCGGCGGAGAAGAACCCTCATTACGGGCTACAGGTTATGAAGATGCGCCCCGGCCCACCCCCCATGACAGTGGCCACAGCCGCCCCCGGCATTTTGGATTACGATGGCATACCCACCGTATTGGGCACAAATGCGGCCAATGTGGGCGGGCTGATGTATTTTTGCTACCACAATAAGCTGATAACAGACACCACGGTAAACATGCTGGGGCGGGAACTGGCAAAACTGCCGGATGTCCGCAATTCGTCCGATTACGCATGGGGTGGCATTGGCATGCTGCGCCTTGGCCCAGACCAGATGTTTGATACCCGCACCCTAAACCGAGACCAGCGTGAGGCCGTATGCTCCCGCACCGCCCTTATGGGGCCGGATCTGCTTAAGGCTGCCCGCAATGGTGATGCCGCGCCAAGCATAGATAACCAGCGGGCATCGGATGAAAAACCAAGATGGCCGTCCGCTCCCCCGCCGCCTATCCGTGCCACAGCCCCCGTTGCCGCTGCGGCGGCTGTTCCCGCAGGTGTGGCCGCCACACCTAAGATAACAGCGCCAGCGCGTGCGGTTTCGGCCCCTGTTGCGCATGTGGCACCATCGCGCCCGGCTGTATCTGCCCCGGCTTATGTGGCCCCGCGTGCCGTGGCTGCCACGCCGCATGTGGCGGCCCCTGCGGTTTCTGCCCCTGTGCCGAAGGTTGTTTCTGCTCCGCCACCGGCTGTTATGGCCCCCACACCCGCGCCAGCACCCAAGCCAGTGCCCTATACGCCGCTGCCCTCGCAGCAGGCTATTCAGGATGACGTGGCGCAAAAGGCCGAAGCGCGAGAAGCCGCAGCACAGGCCGAATTTGCCCGTCAGGCGGCATCTCAGGCCGGAGCTGTGCGGTAATACGCGCCCACCACAGCACCAACACACACATCAGGCCCGCTGGCAGCCGCGCTGGCGGGCTTTTGCGTTGCAAGCCATGCTAAAAAGGGGATGCGTGCCTGTTGTGATAGAACAGCTTAAACAAAGTTTTAAGTACACAGGCTACCACATAGCAAACGCCCCGGTATTCTGCCTTGGCCCATATTCCGCCACTGTTTGCTGGTTAGTGTGGCGGTGTTGAACAAAGCTGCTGCCATATCTATTTGCTATATAAGTTTGGCAGATGCCTGCCCCACACCGGCAGGCCATAGAAAAGACGGATAAAAGAATGCGTAAGATTGTAACCCTTGGCCTTGCAACCCTTATGGCTGCCACCATTGGCACCGCCGCAAACGCCAGCGAACCGGGCGGCTGCCTGAAGTATGGCGCCGCTGGTGCCGTGGGTGGCCATGTGGCCAACCATCATGGTGTGCTGGGTGCGGCTGCGGGGTGTGCCGCGGGCATGTATCGCCGGCACGAATACCGTAAGGAAGCCCGCGCCAAGGCCGCGCTGTATGATAAGGAACACCCCGGCTCAAAGGGTACGTATCAGCAAAAAGCCACGGCGTATGATGTAGAACATTCCACCACCCCCGGCACCATGCAGCCCACCCAGCAGCCTAACGGTGCCCCGCAGGGGGGTGAAGCCCAGCCAGAAGGCGCACAGCACCTGTAATATGTTGCGGCTTATGCCCACCAGTATCTGGGCTTAAAACGCAAAGCGGCCCCGCTGCCTTGCCCCATATGCGGGGTGTAGGCAGCGGGGCCGTTTTTTATGCGCGCGGGGGGGCAAAGTTTATTAGGTGCGGTTGGGGTCTGTGTGTGCTGTGTCTCCATTATAAGGAGATGTTAGCTGCGCGCGGGCTTCCCCCTTGGGGTAGGCGGCGGTGTGCAGGTTGAGGTACATCTTGCCATCATGCAGGGCTTTTTCCTGATCTGCCGTTAAAATGGCGGTGCCAGAAAACGGGCTTTTAAACGGGCCTTTCAGGGTGATCATATGGCCTGCTTCCTGCCCCGGATCTGCTGGCCCATGAAAATGCGCCACCGTAACCTGCCCGCTTAGCCCATCCCACGTAATGGTGTAGCGCAGTTCATGCGTGGAAGGGAAAAACACCGCATCCACCTTGCCAGTTGGGTGGGATGTTGCGTTGTGTTCGGCTGTAAAATCGCCACCAAATCGTTCGCTGCGTTCAGCATGCGCGGTGGAAACCAGCGCACTTACAGCCGCCGGAACCACTGTAACCGCAAGCGTGACACCCAAAGCCACCTTGCGAAACACTTTTTTGCTGGCTGAAATCATACGAAAGCGCCCTTTCAAACATAAAAACATCTGTGCGATAGGCCTATAACGGCCCGCTCTGGCAGAGGTTCCTGCGCTAAAGGGCGGGCAAAGGCACGTATTTGCATTACTTGCTGCCAATATGGGGTTGGCCAGCCTTGTGTTGTAGCCCGCAATCTCTCACGCTCGCGTGATACATAAAGGGGCCAGCCCGCCGCCCCAAAAAGGTGCGGCACAAGGCGCAAGGGTTAGAACACCTGCCGCAAACGGATGGTTTTGCCGCCGGAGGTTTGCAGCACAAGGTGTGTGCCATCTGTTGTCCAGCCGGTTACGCTGTTCAGCAATGGGCTAAAGGTGTTTGCAATGTCATTCTGTTTGCCAAGGCAGGCCATGCGCGTGCTCATGCTGCCCACAGGCGTGGCTTTTACGCTGCCCTTTGGCCCAAACACCAACCCGCCCACATAGCGGTTGCAGCCATCGGAACCAGAAATCTTGCCCGTATCGTTAATATCTAGCGTGGGGGCAAACATATCTGCGGCTGGGTTGGGGTTTTCATCCGTGGCGCTATCATCTGTGTCGGGCACAAAATTGCCGCTACGCAGCTTGCGGCCATCCATAGCCGTAACCACCCAGCGCGTATTGTTTAAACTGGTGGGGGGCACAAGGGCGCCACCGCAGCCCCGCAAGGTTTTGGTGGCGGTTGTAAGGGTTACGGTATCTGTAAACACTTGGCCGGTCATGTTATCTGTGCAGGCAGATGCGGTAAGGGCGGCTTTTATATCCGATGCCTCGTAATACCGTGTGCCACCTTCAGAATAAGCGTGGCGGATCACGCGGGCCATGCGCGGGCCATCCGGTGTTTCAACAGAAAGCGCGCCATCAGCCAGTGTCATGTTCCAGAAGGGTGCGTTCCCGCGGGCTTCATACACATCTTTGGGGCCGGTGGCGGCTACCGGGGCTTCCTTGCCTTCTGGCGTGGTGGTGGTGCGGGGTTCTGCACAGCCAGCCAGCACCGCGCCCGCAGCGCACAGCGCAAAAAGGCCGGAGCGGAAAAAAGGGGCGGAAAAGCGCATGGCCAAGTGTCCTTCTACTTCTGTTGCCCCTTGGCAGCACAGGCACGCCGGGCGATGGAAAACGCGTGCGTGTATCTGTGCCGCATTATGCCAGAACTGTTAAGGGGCACCTATGCCAGCGGGGCCAGATGTGCAGAATCATTTGACTCTGAGGTGCGATAATATATAACTAACTCTAACTTTTCCTTAACAATCATTTAAGAGTACCCCATGGCGACCACAACCAACATTCCATCTTCAGGAAGTTATATACTTAACTTTGCAACTATAAAAACAGTAAATTCAAAATCAACTGTCTCTAATATCCAAAATAGTGTTACAGTAACTTTTAATAGTTCAACAGGTTTCACTATTAATGGTGTAAAATATTCATATAATTTTACTTGGGGTAGGGCTGGTTCATCGCAAATCATATTAGGTGATACGGCGGGCGGATATTTTCTATTAACAGACGCAGATGTAAATATCTCCAATTATACCTATGTGAATGATTCATACGGCCAAAGTAACAATCATTGGCAAGTAAGCGGAACCGATGGCACAAGCACATCGCTGGTATTTCAGGACCGCGGTTTTGATCCATGTTTCCTTGCGGGCACAGAAATTTCAGTGAATGGAGCAACGTGTAAGGTTGAAAATCTGGTTATTGGTGACCGGATCGATGTGCTTGTAAACGGTAAAACAGAGCAGAAAACGGTTTCATGGGTTGGCAAATCAACCTGCGTTGTAAAGCCTTTTCTTTCTGTAGATATGGCAGGATACCCGGTGCGCATTGTTAAGGACGCCATAGCAGACGGCGTGCCTTTTAAGGATATGCTGATCACCCCTGAACATTGCCTGTTTCTTAACGGCCGCTTTGTGCCTGCACGCATGCTCGTAAACGGTCAGTCCATCTTTTACGATCAATCTTTCACATCTTACGATTATTACCACGTTGAAACCGAAGATCATGCCGTTATCATCGCAGATGGTGTTTTGACGGAAAGCTATCTGGATACCGGAAACCGGCAGAGTTTCCGGCAGGATGGCGATGTGCTTTCCATAACCCGCAGCCGTCAGCTTACGTGGGATGATGCCGCAGCACCGCTTGATGTCTCCCGCGCTTTTGTTGAGCCAATATTTCAAAAGCTCAGCGCACGTGCGGCAGAAATGGGCTTGCCGCTGCACACACAAACACCAGTTCTAACAGCGGAAAGCGGTCTCTCTCTGTCATTGGGCAATGGTCGTGTTATCTATCCCCTGCGCACAGAAAAAAATTACGCCCTCTTTATGGTTCCCGCAGGTATTGAAACGGTTTACATCCGCTCCAACGCCAGCCGCCGGAATGAGGCAATAGGGCCATTTGTAGATGATCGCCGCCACCTTGGGGTTCTGGTTGGGGATGTCAGGATTTTCGAAGGGGCAACTTCGCGCACGATCACATCTTATCTGCATGATGAAAATCTGGACGGATGGAATAACGTAGAATTTTACCCCATGCGCTGGACGGATGGAAATGCCTGCCTCCCCCTCGGCCAGAGAGAGTCGGGAACAGGCGCACTTCTTGCCCTCCAGATTCTAGAAGCTGGCCCTTATGTTGTCAGGGCTGAAATGCCAGAAGAAACCGCTCTGCGGGCCTGATAACCTCACCCTGCTCCATATTTTGGGGCAGGGTTTTTTTATAGATGATAACTCTGCGCCAATATGTGGTGTGTTCGCGCCGCGCGCGCATTTTGTAAAAGCCGTGTTGTTGCGGCCAAGTTATCCTGCACACTGTATGGGCATGATAGGCGATAGCTTAAAGCCGTGGGCCATCCAGCAGTTGCCCTGCTTGCGTAATTTGCGCGTTTACAACAGCAAAAAATATACACCTCAAACAACCGCAGGGCCGTGTAACGCCTAAGGTCTGCCGTGCATGCGCTCTGGTTGCATGCCTGCGCGCAGTATGGGAGGAGAGAATTAAGGCGTTACCAAAAGGATACCCCATGCCCCAGCCCAGCGGATATGACCCCGAAGAAAGTGCATAGAGAAGCATGAAAATACAGGGTTACAACTTTTTTTGCGATATGCCGGAAGATACGCGCTACCTGCGCCGTGCCCAGCCGGATGAGCGGTTTATTGAAGAAAACATGATCTTCATTTTGCCAGATCGGTTGCGCAAGTTTCGGCGTAATTTGTGGCATGTGCGGCGCAACCCCGGCCCGGTGCATATTTATGTGCCATTGTTTAGAGTGGAAACCCTGCTGGAGAGTGACCCTCTGCCCCCAGAATACGGCCCCCCGCAGGATGTGTTTCCGTTTTACACCCACACCACCCGCAGGCGTGGCCGCGCGTTGGATTACTACGTGCTGTTTATCTTTAGGGATAAGGAATCCTACGTGCGGTGCAATGCTGCCTTGCCTGTGCCATAACGGCAGAGGGGCAGCTTAAATGAAACAACAGGAGTTTTAGCATGTCCCAGCAGCGTTTTTTTAAAGTGTATTTTGCGCGGGCGGGGCTTTTTGCCACGTGCGGCGTTATGGCGGCGCTGCTATGTAGCCCAGCACAGGCGGCCAGCAAATCTCCTTCAGAAGATACAACATTACTGGATACGCTGCATGATAAAGGCCCCGTTGGCCCAACGCAGGCGGGTATAAGCCAAATAGACCGTAAAAGCGGGGTTATCCAACATTGGGGCTGGCAGTGCAATTTTAACAGCGCCACCAGCAAGCCGTTTTTATGCGGCGTGCAGCAGAATTTTCAGATAAACGATACCCAGCACCACGTCACCAGCATTATTGGCAGCATGCAAATTGCGCGTGCCGTGCCACCCAACAGCACTGCGCGGCTGTCTGATGCGCCATACAAAATTATTGTGCGGGTGCCGCTTGGCCTTTCGCTGAGCAAACATTCCTTTTTGGCGGTGGATAACGCGCCGCCCGTGCCGCTGGAATGGCAATATTGCGATACTAAGGGCTGCCTGGCGCTGGCCACCTTTACGCTGGAACTGATGGACGCCTTGCGCCGTGGCAAAGTGGGCCATCTGATGTTGTCTAAGCGTGATGCAGGTGTGCTGACCATAAACTTCCCGCTAGAGGGGTTGGCTCCGGCGTTGGATACAGCAGATGGCTGGGCCGGTAAGGATGGTGGGGTGTCTCCTTAACGCCACAGTTGCAAGTGCAATACGTTCTCATGTGCAAATTTTAGAGAGTGGCCACTTCCTATTCTCTCTGCGCGGCAAGGGGCCAGAACAGGCCCTTTGCAAGCCGTGCGGCAGCCATGCCAAGGCCAATTTTTAGTTCCTGTTCAGCACTGTGCTACGGGTGGCATGTGTTGCCAAACGGCTTGATTATTAAAAGATAGTTTATAAAACATCGGGCCGTATTTTCCGGTCTGATACAGCCCGGCCTGCGCCTGTTTTATGGGGCATGGCTTGCGCATGTCCTGCACCAAAAACACCCCGCAAAACGCTATATAACGGCAGAAAACCGCAAAAATCTGAGCCTCATTTAATTATTGCAAATGATTCGCAATGTTGTTAACTGCCCAGCCAATACACCAGCAAGAACCACGGGGTAAAATGGGTATGCACCACAACAGGATTATTTTTTGTGCGCTTCCCCTTACATTTTTCATAAGCGGTAAGGTTCTTGCAGCAACCCAGACACCCACATCCGGGCAGTCTCAGCGGGTTGGGGCAACGGCAGCAAAACACGGCAAGGCCACCAACAAGGGGCCTGCATCCGCCGTGCATGTTGAAGGGGTGGAAGTGCGCGCGCGCAGGGCGTCCACCATTGCGTCTTCCGCCACCAAATCCAACACACCGCTTATTGAAACAGCGCAGTCTGTTACAGTCATTACGCGGGATGAAATGGATGTGCGCGGCGTGCTCAGCCTTAATCAGGCCATCCGTTATGCGGCGGGCATTACGTCTGATTTGCGTGGCGGTGGCGTAGGCACGCGGTATGATCAGTTCATGCTGCGCGGCTTTACCGTGCCCACCTTTTTAGATGGGCTGAAGGTGCAGGCTAGCCCCACCGGGTACGCCACACCGCAAACAGATACATCCCGCCTTGATAGGGTGGAAGTGTTAAAAGGCCCAGCCTCTGCCCTGTATGGGCAATCCAGCCCCGGTGGGCTTGTAGCGCTTTCCAGCAAACTGCCGATAGACAAACAGTTTTACGGAGATATCACCACCACCGGCGGCAGTTTTGATCTGTACCGGGTGGATGCAGATGTTGGCGGTTACGCCACCAAGGATGGTTCCGTGCAGTATCGGCTGTATGGCACGGTTAATGGCCAGCACAGCCAGCTTGCACGCACGGGCAGCCGCCGTTTTTCCATAAGCCCGGCCTTTACCTTTGGCGCACACGGCCCCACCACGCTTACCCTTCTGGGCAATTATCAGTATGATCCCGAAAACGGCACTTATGGCGGCGTGCCGCTTGTGGGCTCTCTCAAACGTGCATCATACGGTTACCTGCCGCGCAACTTTTATGATGGTGACGTGCCTTTTGAAAAGTTCAACCGCAGGCAGGGCGGCATTACCTATATTCTAAACCACAAGTTTAATGATGATTGGAGCTTTAGCACCCGCGGCCGGTATGATGATATTAAAACCATCTACCGCAGCGTGTATGATAGCGGCTATTACGATACAGACCCCACAATGCTTGCCCGTTCTGCCTTTGGCACCAACGAGCACACGCATAATCTGGCGTTTGATAGCCAGTTTAAGGGCCACGTGCGCACCGGGCCAGTGACGCATGATATGATGTTCGGGTTTGATTACATGCAGCAAAGCGCCACAGAGGTAGGCTATTATGCCGCTGCGCCCTCTCTGGATGTGCTGCACCCCAATTACCACATGACCATGCCAGACATGGGCAGCCCGTATATGAACTACCGCACGGATTCACACCAGATTGGCATGTATGCGCAGGATGAACTGCGCTGGAAAAACCTGATTGTAACAGGAAGTTTGCGGAATGACTGGTACCGTTCCCACCAGATGAACTATATCAGCCATACCGGCACCAGTGAAAGCCCGCGCCAGATTACGTGGCGTGCTTCTGGCCTGTATCACTTTGATTTCGGGCTTGCGCCATATATCAGCTATTCCACATCCTTTCAGCCGCAATCTGGCATTGTGTCTAACAATGGGGGGCAGAGCTTCCGGCAGGCAGATCCTTCCTTGGGCAAGCAGCTTGAAGGTGGGGTGAAGTATCAGTTCCCCGGTACATCCGTGCTGCTAACAGCCGCTGGCTTCCATATCGAGCAAACCAACGTGCTGGTATCTGTGGGGAATCTGGGCTACAATACGCAAAGTGGCAAGGTGCATTCAGATGGTTTTGAATTTGAAGCCCACGCCGAACCCTACAAAAACCTGATGATTACTGCCGCAGTAAGCGTGCAGAAAATTAAGGATGATTCCACCGGCAAGCCGCTTATGCAGTCTGGCAAAGGCAATGCCTCTTTGTTTGCCTATTACACCATGCCCAAAGGTGTGATGAAGGGTTTTGGCTTTGGCGGCGGCCTGCGTTATTCCGCCCCACGTTATGGGGGCGAAGCCTCTTACGGCAGCGTGCATGTGCCGCAATATACGGTGTTTGATGGCTCCATTGGGTATGATCTGTCTAACCTTTCTCCCTCTCTGCGTGGGTGGAATGTGGCGGCCAGCGTGCGCAACCTGTTTGATAAAAAGTATATCGGCAACTGCATGGCCTATGCCTCTTACGGGCAGGAATGGTGCTATTATGGAGAGCGCCGGAACGCCCAAGGCAGCATTGGCTTTAAGTGGTAAGCCATCTGTTTTGTAAAACAGGCTAAACGGCCAGCAATATTAAAAATACCCCGCCCACCATAAAACAGTGGGCGGGGTATTTTTTTACCGTGCGCGCGGGGCCTTGCCCGGTTGCGCTGCTTTTACCGGAGGCAGCGCCGAGGCAGCGGGAAACACCATTTGCGCCAAGCGGTTTTCATCCGTCGGTAGGGGTGTGTGCCCCGGTTCCACACCGTTTTCGCGCAGTAGAAACGCCAGAACATCTATGTTGTCCTGCGGGGGCAGGGTGCCCGGCGCCATAAGCGGCATGGCGTGGGTGATGTAGGCGTACAGCTTGTTGAGCGATGTATTGGCCCAGCGCGCCACAAACAGCCCGCGCAAAGGCGGCATATCATGCGCGCCCTCCAGCGCTGCACCGTGGCACATGGCGCAGGTGCCTGCGTAAATCTGCGCCCCGTGGTCTGCCTGTTCTGCCGTAAAACTTGGCGCGGCAAGGGCAGGGGGTGCTGCCGGTGCATGGCGTGGGGCAGCCTGTGCAACATGGGCTGTGGCCACAAGCCCGGTTGCGGCCAACAGGGCGGCGCAAAATCCTTTAGCCGTTTGGCCCTGTTTTGCAAAAATGCGGTGCTGTGCCATGCCGTTATCCTCTGCGGGGCCGAAAGCGGGAGAACAGATCTTCAAACACAGCCACGGCCTGTTCGGCCTCTGCGCGGTTGGGCTGTTCCATACTGTTGCCCACGCCTTCCAGCTCTCCCAACCCGGAAAGGTTGACACCCTGCACCATCAGCCCATCGGATTTGGAAAGCATGGCCGCGCCCTTGTAGCGCACGCCATAATTGGCGGCGGGTTGTGGCGGCAGCCATGCCGTTTGCCCGCGTACGGGAATAAGAGATTTATCGCCCCACAAATCTCGCGCTGCATAGCCGGTGCAGTTAAACACCACACGTTCTGGCAGATCTGCCACCTCGGATGGGCTGTGGAACTCGCGTATCTCAATACGCCCGCCTGCCTGATAAAAATCAGACAACAAAGCGTGGCCAAACGCACCAAAATTGTAAATCATAATGGGCTTGCGCCGCGCATACGCAACGGGGAAGGGGTTGTCCGCCCCGGCCAGAAGCTCTGCTGCGGGAATAATATCCTTTATTCTCTCAGCATATTTGGCAAATTCGGCCTCGCTCTGTGGCACGCCGGTAGAGGCATAGGAGCCTTTGCTGATATCGGGCGTGGGCTCGGTATGGTCGGCCTCATCCGGTGGGGTGTCGGATAGGATGTAATTGTCTCTAAAATCCACCGGGTTGCCGGGCAGGCCCAGATATTCCCGATACGTTTGCCAAGAATACCGCGCCATGCGCTCCCACGTGGCGGCAAAATCTGGCGTGGCGGCGGTTATCAGCGCAATGCGTGAATCCGGCGTCCAACTGCCATTGGCCCGCACAGAGCGCGTATGGGGCAGCATATCCCGCGCATAAATGGTAACATCCATGCCCGCGCGTTGGGCGGTTATGGCGGTGGTAAGGCCAATAATGCCGCAGCCAATTACGGCCACGCGTTTTTCCATAAGGGGGGCGGCGCGTTCCACCGCCATAGCGGCAGACCCCCATGAAAGAGACCACCCGCTGCCGCCATGCCCGTAATTGTGCACCACAATTTTATCTGCCACCGGCTCTATTTCCAGCCGCGGGCCAGCGGGGCGGAAGGGGCGCAGGCACACCTTAATGTCCATTATCTGGTCTGCATGCACGCGGGCGGGCGTTAGGGCGGGTACGGTGCCGGGCGGCGCGGTGCGGCCCATAGCCTGTGCGGCCTCTGGCACGCTGGCCCAGCTTTTGCGCCCGGCGGCTAATGCACCGGCAGCCAGAGAAGCGGCAAAAAGGTTTCTGCGTTTCAAAAGGGGCGTCCTTTATACGGTTTCTGTTTTGTCGCGCAGCATGGCGAGGGGGCAACATAGCAGGGCGGGGGTGTTTCCAAAACCCACATATCAGCCAGCGCGGGTACGCTCGGCCGCCAGCTCGGTCAGGGTTTGGGGGTCATCATGCGCAATGTCATCGGCCAGCGCGCGCAGGGTGGGGGCGCAGTCCAGCACTGTTAGCGGGCCTTGGGTAAAGTAAAGCTGGGCCACAAGCGGGGTAATCTGCTGGGCGCAGTTTTGTAAAACTGTCACAATCTGGCGCACGGTGGCGGTATCCTGCGCAAGCTGGCGGGCCATATAGGCGCTGGTGCCGGGTAGGGGCGGCCATTCCTGCGTGTTGGGCAAAGGCCGCTTGCGGGGGGCTGCATGTGTTGGTGATGTTGGCATGATGGCGGGGCTTTCCTGCAAGGTGGGTTTCTTGCAGGGTTAGGCAGGACTATGAGAGCAGGAAAGCGCGCCGCACCCGGCTGTACCCATTGTGCTGCGTAGCCCTCCCAAAGGCTGCCACATGGGCGCAACAGGTCTGGCAGATCAGTTCTTTTTAGGGGCGGTGCTTTGCTTTAATTCCTGTATAACGGCATACCGCATCATGCTTTTTTCATAATTTTTGCGCAAAAGAAAAGCGCCAGCCGCAATGCTGCCAATAGCGGCCACAGTAAGATACATGGAAACAATAAGCGAGAATTGGGCAACAGAAACCTGATGCTGCAAAAATGCCGCTGGCAGCAACATGGTTAAATGGAAAAGGGGGGAGGCCATGCTTTTGAGCAGATAAAGGCACAACACGCCTTCCACCACAAAAGTGGCGTATAGAAAGCGGCGCAAATGCACGGGCATTTTTTGCCATTCTTCCGATGGAGTGTTCTGAAGTTTTAAAAGAGACGTCATGCGCTGAAACATAGCCGATGCCTTTTGCTAGAGCGTGTTACACTCAATTTTGCATATCATATGCCAATTAAGGCAATAGCATGGCCATGTTGCTGCAAAAGGGCCAATGCATTTTTGCACTGGCCCAAATGGTGCTTTAAAAACACCAAAATATGTAAGCAGTTTTTGGTAGATCAGGCAGTTTTGGCAGCACTGTGCTGCACAGCATCTGCCAGCAGGTAAGGCCCGGCGGCCCGCACTTTAAGGGAAAGCATGCAAATGGCCCCTTGTGTTTGCTGCGTGGTCAGGGGCAGTTCGGCATTGCCGTTTGTCCATGCGCAATCTGTCCAATCTGTAGCGTACCAGCCTTTGGGCTTTTCGGGCTGCAAATGGGCCGTTACAGCCTGCTGCTTGGTGGCGGATAAAAGGGTAATTTCCGCCACAGCCACGCCAAGGTTGCGCCTATCATCTACAAAAGGCCCAATTACATCTGCCGGGCGGCTAGCGCGGGAAACCACGCGCACGCCCTGCGTGTTGGCGGGCAGGATAAAGTTGTAAGTGTTGTTCTTGCAGTTTGCAGGCCAGATGGTGGCGCCTGTGTTGGTGATAAGGTGCAAATCCGGGTTATGCACGGTTGCTGGTGCGGCTGCGGTGGCCCCCTGCGGGTAACGTGCGGTAATCTGGCGGAACACGGTTTCCACCTGCTCTCTTTCCACACAAAGCAGGGCGGCGGCATCTGCCTGCCAGCTTTTGGCGGCCCCACCAATCTGGATAACATTGCCTTTTGCGGTAAAGCTGCGGCGGTTGCCTGTATCCAGATAGCTTTCTGTCAGCATACCATCGGCCATAATAACCGCGTGGTTTGGGGTTTCAATGTGGTAGTAATTATAAGAGGTGATGGATTTATCGTAAAAGATGGAAACACCGTTTACCAGCATACGTGCGGGAATAAACGCGCCGTTAAAAAACAGGCAGTGTTCAGCCGTTATCAGCATATCCTTAAAGGGCACGCCATCGGCAATGGCATTTTTAACAATGCGCACGGGGTAGCCTGCCAGATCATCCGGCAAGGTGGGGTTAACCGTGCAATGCGCCATACCCGCCCAGCTAAGCGTGCCAGCAGAGGCCACGCCATCTGCATATGTCTGCACTTCATCCCCAACAAGCAGATCCTGCACAGCCACCGCGCCATTGGGGGTGGCAATCAGGCTGTCTGCCAGAAAGCAAACGGTAATGGTGCCGTTGTTATAGGGGGTGGCAATCACATCTAGGCTATCACTTGGCACAGTATTGTTGGGGAAACCGCCGGTAAGTTCAAAAACGTCACCCGCTATTGTAACGGTGCCCAGTTGCTGGCCGCTCTTGTTTACAAGAGTAATAATGGTTGTTTTTTTGTTATCTGTATTATAGCTGACACTACTCTTGCTGATAGAAACATTATCTGCGGTGCCAAACGTAAGAACGTTGCTAATACCGCCCCCAAAATTTCCGGTAATTGTAAGAGCCAGCGGGTTGGAGGCAGAAAGGTTCTGCAAATCCAGATTGCCGCTTGTGCCGGTAAAATCAACGGTGCTGTTGAGTGCGTTGGATGTGGCATCAAATGTAACGGTCTGGTTACTGCCAACGGTGATTGTGGACGTTGCCATAACGAGGACTTTCTTAAAAATGATCAAGTTTGGAATTACTTAATATACAAAAGTTAGATTATGAACCGCAAACGCACAAGGTTAAAAATGTTTAAACCGCATTAAAGTGGTGGAACTTTTAAGCGTATTCTCTAACGCGGCTGTGCTGTGCCGTTTCTGGCCCTGTGGCAGAGAGTGTGTAACAGTGGCTTAATCTTTCTTATTATTAAGGACTGTAGCATGAGCTGGCATAATTGGGGTGTGTTTTGCGGCATAGTGTTCTTTTTGTGCGCAATTCCCGGCCCCAACATGCTGCATGTGCTGGCCAGCGTGGCGCGGGTGGGCATGGCGCGTGGGCTGGCCACCATGCTGGGGTGTTTAAGCGCGGTTGTGCTGGTGCTTGTGGCTTCTGCCGCCGGGTTGGGGGCAGCGCTTGCGGCCTCTCCTCATCTGTTTGGCGTGCTGCGTGTGTGCGGGGCGGTGTATCTGTTTTGGCTGGGCATACAGGCATGGCAAGAGGGCGGGCGCGTGCCACCTTCTGCGCCTGTTGCTGCGCCCAACACGCCCGCCGCGCAGGCAGAAAGCCCGCAACATGGCAGCGCATGGGGGCGCTGGCGCAAGGGGTTTTGGGTGGGGCTTAGCAACCCCAAGCTGTTGCTGTTTGCGGCGGCGTTTTTTCCGCAGTTTATTGCCCCCCATGCCCCGCAGCTTCCGCAATTTGTGGTGCTGATAACCACCTTTGCGCTGCTGGAAATGCTGTGGTACGGCGTGTATGCCGTGGGCGGTTACACACTGGCCCAACAGTTGCAGCGCCCCGCCATCCGCCGGGTGTTTAACCGTATCACAGGCTGCGTGTTTATGGGTTTTGGGGCCGTGCTTTTGCGTGGGCGCGCATAAGGCGGCAAAAGGGCAGCCATTCGCTGTGTATATTGTGCTTAACTGCCCAGTTGATTACGATACGCAATAACACACCATAAGCCCCGGCCTTTTGCGCGGCCCAGATAGGATACGCACCAGATGTCTCAGCCCAAAAAAGGATGGCCCAGAAACTGGCCTCTGGCCGTGCTGTGCTGTTGCGTTATTCTTACGCTTTCCATTGCTGCCTTTAGCATGGGCGTGGCTTTGGTGCTGGAAAACAGCGTGGCGGGGCCGCTGTGGTTGTTTATTTCCGCCATTACCTACTACATTGCCGATCAATCCATAGAATGGAAGAACAGGCCCGGCGGCGGAAACTAAAACCCCCGCACGTTAGGCAACATGCGGGGGCAAAGTGGTGTTAGCCGTTGGCGGCCACCGGCAGCGTAAATGCTGCGGGCGTGGCCAGATAAGGGCCAGCTTGCAGCACTTCCACCGTAAGCAACGCGGGGCCGCGTGCCGTGGTGGCGCTTAATGGCAGAAAGGCGTTGCCATCTGTCCACCGCGTGGTGGGCTGGGGCATATCCTGCCAGCCATAGGCGCCATCTGCGTAGGCCAGATGGGCGGTTATTTCTGTGGCCGTGCCAGCAGAAAGCACCGTTACGCGGCCCAGCAGCACGCCCAGCATGCGGCGCTTATCTACAAACGGGCCTTCTACATCACACGGGCGAGATGCGCGTGAAACAAGGCGCACGTCCTCCACCCCCGCAGGCAGCATAAAGGAGATATTGCGCCCCGTTGCCCGCAAAGGCCGAATAACCGTGCCCGCTGCCGTAACAAGGTGCAGCCCGTGGCTGTGGGTTATTTCTGGCTTGGCGCAAACAGCCATATGGCCCGCAACATCTGGCGCACGCGCGGCCAGCACACGCCATATGGGTTCCACCACATGGCGCGCCGTGCCCAGCGGTACCGCCGCGTGTTCTGCCCAGCTTTTGGCTTTGGCCCCAATGGTGACAACATTGCCATCGGATACAAAATTGCGGCGGTTGCCGGTATCCAGATAGCTTTCTGTCAGCATTCCGTTGGCCATGATAATGCTGTGTTCGGCTGTTTCTACATGGTAATAGGTGTAATCGGTTATGGAGCGATCAAAAAAGATGCTGCTGCCATTTACCAGCATACGCGCGGGCACCAGCATGCCATTGGCAAAAATGCCGTGTTCCGCCGTAACCAGCAGATCCTGATACGGCACCCCCGGCGCAATGGCATCGGCCAGAATACGCACGGGGTAGCCTGCCATATCATCGGGCAGGGCGGGGTTTATGGAGGCCTGCGCCATGCCAGCCCATACCACCGGGCGCACATGGGTTACGCCATTTACAAAAGTAAGAACCTCATCACCCCGGCGGATGTTTTCCACCGCCACCACACCGTTGGGCGTGGCAATCATGCTGCCTGCCAAAAAGCAGATCACGCCTTGCCCGCTATCAATGGTGACAGTCTGGGTTTTATCCCCCGTGGGCGCATCCGTGTAGGAACTGTCATACGTAACACTTTTAACCTGAATGGGCGTGCCGCTTGCGGTGGCGAGTGCAACATTATTGGCGGAAAGTGTGGCGGTGGTTACCTTTGTGCCATCCACACCAAGCCTGTCACCGTTTTTCAGGTTTTCTATGTTCACCTTGTTGGCGCCGTATTGCAGGTTGGGCAGAACAAGCGTGTTGTTGCCAGTGCCAAACACAACGGTGGAGCCATCTGCCGGATAGGCAGAAGTGCTTAGCGTGGCGGTGGCGCCATCATTCAGCGTGAGTACGGTTGTGCTGGCAAGAGAGCTGGAATCCGTAAAGCTGGAGCCGGTAACATTAATGGGGCCAGATAAATCGGTGGAATTGCTGGCTGTGCTGACAACAGAACCACCCGTAATATTGAGTGTGCCATTACCGCTGCTCTGATTGACATTCCCCAATACAATATTGGATTTATCAATATTAAGCGTGCCCCCCTGTTGCAAGGAAAGGTTAAGGGCTGGGTTGGTCCAGTTCTGTGTTACGCCTTCAAACGTGGCTGTGCCGCCGTTATCTATTTGCAGGCCACCATTGATATTCAACGTGCGGGAAATGGTGGCCTGGCCGCCATTTTCTACGACCAGCTTGCTGAATGTCAGTTGGGAATCACTGCTTGGCATAACCAGCGTGCCTTGCACGTCCAGCGTAAGATACCCCAGAGAACTTACAGTAGATGGAATGGTAACCGTAACGCCAGCCGGAATGGTAAAGGTGCCGTTGGTTTGGTTATTTGGCGCATGCGTGGCGGGTTCGCCGTCGTATTGCCAGTTGCTGGCATCGGTCCACACCCCACCAGAAGCAGGGCCAGCCCACGTGTATTTTGAACCAGAAGTCCAATCGGGTGTTGTCATAGATTTGTATAGTCCTGCATGAATACAGTAAAGAAACCCACTTAGTACACTTTAGTGCTTGGTGTTTTTGTTTTCTTTAAGGCATTGTTAGCGAGATTTTAACGCTCTTGATAAGGCGTATTTACCCAGCCGCAAACAGGACCGCAAGGGTCTTGTTAAAGAAAAAGTGAACTTTTAACGGGATTTTAAGGATTTTGTTGTAAAAAAGTCACACCGCTTATACGCAGTGCGCATACCATACAACGCGGCCCAATATCTGCACCCGGCTGGCGGGCAGTGTGCAGGCAGAAAACCGCTTGTTCTCGCAGCTTATCTGCACCAAGGGGCGGCCTTGGGGGTCAAACGTGCGTTCTGCCCAGCGGCACACCACGTTTTCCCCATCAAACAGCACAAAAAGCCCCGGTTCGGCCATGGTGGTGCGCCGTGTATCCATCAGCACCGTATCACCATCGCGCAGCAGGGGTTCCATGGCTTGGCCCTCTACGCTTAAGGCGCGCAAGTTTTCTGCGCGGGCGTTCAGGCGTTGGGTTATCAGGCTTTCTTCAAAATATTTGGGGCTACCCAGCATCTGCGCTTCATCATACCGGCCAGAGGCTGTGCCGCGCTGCGCCAAAAACGGCACCACAACATAGCCCGGCGGCGCGGGGGCTGGCGGCGGGGCAGAAAGGGGGGGGGGCGCCATACGCGTTGCAGATGCAGAAGAATGGTGCAACCGCCCGCGCGTGGGGGCTGTGGCAGGTGTAAACGGTGGGGGCAAATACGGGGTGCGGCGTTCACGCAGCATCAGCCCCGGCTGGGTGTGATCCACCCCCGGAAAAAGCAGATCCCGCGCGGTGCAGCCCAACACTGCGGCAATGCATTCCAGCTTTTCCCCACCCGGATTACGAGATTTCCCCTTAAGAATATCGCGCACATAGGTATCGCCCACCCCCGCCTTGCGGGCCAGTGCCTTTTGGGAAAGCCCAAGCAGGGCCATCCGGCGTTCCAGTTCATCTGCCACAGGTGATCTTGTCATTGCCTGCGCACTATTCCATGCCGGGGGCGCGGGCGCAAAAGGGGATATATCACAATTTTTGGGTTGACGCTGCGGGAGTGGTCACCATAGCGTCCGGGGCAGGCCATGTTTTGGTGGTGTAAATGGCCAGCCACCCCGCAACCACGGATACCCCATTATGCCTGCTTCCGGTTCCAATGTGTTTGGGATTTTACCAAATAGTATTTCAAATCATAATGTTTTGCAGTTTCCTAACTTGCTGTGCGCACCCAAAAAGGGTGGGGTTATGCCCCCCAATGCGCCCGTGCTGCGCCCGGCTGCACAAAAGGGGAGCACCCCGGCCCTTAAGGGAAAAAAAGACCACGGGAAAAACGTTTCCAAGGCGTTAAGATGGTGTGACACATCACAACACCGTGCCGAATCCACACCGGCGCTGGTGCTGCCCGCACAAGGCGGGGTAAACGCACAGGCCTGCCAGCAGGCGCAGCGGCCCGGCACATCTGCGCAGGTGGTGGCCAACATGGTGGGGCTACGGCGCAAGGGCTATTCCTTCCGGCGGATCGGGCGGGAGGTCGGCCGCTGCATGGAGGGCGTGCGGCAAGTGCTGATGCGGTATGAAGATGCCCTAACAGCCCAAGCCCCCGCCCATGCGCCCCAACCCAAAGGCTATGCCGAATTGGTGCGAGACCCCGAGCCCCTGCCCGCAGGCCACCCCATTGCCATGCGCGGGTTATGGAAAGGGCTGGAACGCTGGCAGCCCACGCAGGCGCACGCCACCCCCACCACATGGCAGCAGGATGAGGCCGCATTGGCCCAAGCCCTGTTGTGGAACGGAGGCGCCGCCTAATGCCACGTTCCGCTGCTTCATCCCCCGCCACACCTGCCGCCACACCCGCCAGCACGCGGCGCAGATGGTCCAAGTTTTGGTGGCAGGATCATGAGCGAGATCCGGCTTTGCGTTTGTGCTCCTTGGCGGCGCAAGGGCTGTGGATGCGCCTGTTGTGCCTGATGCACGAGGCCGAGCCCTACGGGCATTTATGCGTTAACGGCAAACCCCTGCACCCGCGCCAGATTGCCCAGATGGTGGGCGTAAGCCCCCAGCAGGTGCGGCGCTATATGGCAGAGCTGCAAGATGCGGGCGTGTATGCCACCACGGCGGAGGGCGTGCCGTATTCTCGCCGTTTGGTGAGAGACCGCGCCGCATCCGATGCCGGGGCCGCATGGGGCCGCACAGGTGGCAACCCGCAGCTTAAGGCCGAGCCTTCATTATCGGGGGCAGAGCAGGGGATAACGCCTGCGCCCCGTGCTGCGGTTATGCTCCAAGAAGCAGAGGCAGAAACAGAGGCAGAAGCAGAACATCCCCTCACAAAGTTCGGGCCGGACACGGATGCGCGCACGCATCTGTTCAAATCTGGTCTGGATTTTTTGAAAAAAGCCACCGGCAGGCCGGATCGATCCGCCCGTGCCATTCTGGGCCGCTGGCTCAAACTTGCGGGGGATGATGCCGCCGTGGTGCTGAACGTGCTGGCCGAATGCGCCACGTTCAACCCCGCCGAACCCGTGGCGTGGATAGAT
>NZ_VHOP01000029.1:0-19999 GCF_008704325.1 Acetobacter sp. DmW_125128
TGGACTTTGATCGCCTCAATCCGCATGCTGACCCGCAGAACCGCAAGGCATTGTCAGTGCTGAAAAACTTTCGGATCAGGCTCTTAATCGCTAGGTCGCCCCGAAATAAACTTCTCAGCGAAAGGGTATAACAATGAGTCAGTTGTGTATCGATGAACCACGAGACGAGGTTCAAGATCTCCGACGTCGCGCTCACGAACTGCCGAAAGGAAAACTACTGGCGCTGGCATGCGCTGGATTTATTACGATCTTGACGGAGGCGTACCTGCCGGCCTCCTCCCGCAAATAGGGCAAGGCTTACACGTTTCTGGCGCTGCAGTCGGACAACTCGTAACGATATACGCCATCGGATCAATGATTGCGGCAATACCTTTAACATCTTTGACTCAGACGTGGAGCAGGAAAACGGTTCTTTTGTCGGCTGTATTGGGGTTTCTTGTATCCAATACGGTGACGGCGATATCGTACTCTTATGCAATTACGCTCGTTGCACGGCTGCTTGCTGGCATATCTGCTGGGTTGCTTTGGGCTCTCCTCGCTGGATACGCGAGCCGAATGGTTCCTAAAAGCATGCAAGGGCGGGCGATTGCACTCGCTATGGTAGGTACTCCACTTGCTCTTTCGTTTGGAATCCCTCTGGGCACGCTGGGAGGGATCGTGCTTGGATGGCGTGTAACGTTTGGGCTTCTATCTGCTCTTACCGTTGCGCTCGTTGTTTGGGTCGCCGCTGTTCTGCCTAATTTTCAAGGAGAAGACGAACGACTTAAAATGCGTATATATGAGGTAATATCAGTCCCCGGCGTCGCAAGAATATTGGCGACAACTCTTCTGTTTGTTCTCTCCCATAACATAATATACACTTACATTGTTCCATTCGCGGCACTCTCCGATCTCGGGAATCACATTGATTTAGCGCTGTTTGGGTTCGGCCTCAGCTCAATTTTTGGAATTTGGATTGTCGGGTCATACATTGATCGAAAACTACGTAGTCTCACGATTGTAAGCATCATTCTGTTCGCGGTTTCCTCTTTCATTATGGGATTAGGCTATGGCAGCAGTGTAGCTGTTACATTCGCAATATTACTGTGGGGGTTGTCATTTGGAGGTGCCGCGACCTTGTTCCAAACTGCATCAGCGCGTGCTGCTGGCACGGCTGCTGATCTGGCACAGTCGATGATCGTCACCGTGTGGAATGCTGCAATCGCGAGTGGCGGCGCACTGGGTGGTCTTATGCTGATCGGATTCGGTGTTCGCACACTGCCATGGGCGGTATTAGCCATCTTGACTGTAACGTTAGCGATCATTCTAACGGATTCAAAAAAAGGGTTCACAGATAATGGCAGATGAAAACCAAACGATCGAATTATTTCGAACGAAATGAGCAAAGTGTTTAGTCTCGGATTTTGACGGTGCTATCTTTTCGCCGGAATGGACTAGGTTCACGACGGAAGTACCACGACGACAGCGGCAGTTCGTCGAGAGATACTGCATAGTCGAGAGAGTATCCGTTGTGATCAAGCGGCTTTTGGTCTCCAGAGACGATCTTTACGGAGCAGTGCGTCGGCGAGGACGATGAGCTTCGGCATGATTGCGGGGATGTTACCCTGGCGTGTTCGGTCGTAAGCATTCGTGCCAGATTTCTGCCCACGGGGATGGATTTTGCTGGCACTGAGTGAGGTGCAACTGCCAAGGATCCTATCATACAATCACTCCCTAGTGCTTCCATTTGGACCGGGGAAAACCCCATGAGCGCCAAGAACCACCTTGCCGCCGACGCTTTGGGCAATCCGGCGCAGATGCCAGGCGCCGGCGATGAACTCAATGAAATCACACAGGCGCACGACTCGATCGAAAGGTTCGACGCGGATTTCTCACGGAAGGGTTGTACATCGGGCTAGATTATGAAAAAGTCTGTTTTGCACAAAAGAAATTTTCGTAAGCTATAAGAAAACCCGATGCAGACAGAGTGTAGCGCAGGCGCGTATGAGTTTCCAGCCTCCTGTGGACGGCGTGTTGTGGCCCGTTTTGACGGGGGTCGCATGAGTTCGGATGGGGGCGTCATTCTGGTGAAGCAGGCTGATGACATTCTGGGTCTCAGCCGCCGTTTTGCTGCATGTTTTCGCGATGAGCGGCATCCTGCCTTTGTGGAATACCGGGTTGAAGACCTTGTCCGTCAGCGGATCATGGGCCTGGCACTGGGCTATGAAGACCTTAATGACCATGACGCTTTACGTCATGATCCTGTCATGGGTCTGGTATCGGGACGTCTGTCAGGAAGCCGGGCCAACTGTGCGGCACTGGCAGGAAAATCCACGCTGAACCGGCTAGAGCGCAGTGGGCAGCAGGCAGATCGTTACTGCCGCATCATTGCTGATCATGAGGCCCTGGCTACCCTGTTCGTGACGCTCTTCATGGACCAGCATGAGCGCGCAGCCGCCCGGATCGTTCTGGATGTGGATGCCACCGATGACCGTATCCATGGCCATCAGGAAGGCCGGGCCTTTCATGGATATTACGGCCATAACTGCTATCTGCCGTTATACATCTTCTGCGGGGACCATCTCCTCAGCGCTACCCTGCGCACGGCAGACAGGGACCCGGGGAAGGAAGCACTGGCAGACATCCGCCGGATCGTGGAGCAGATCAGGAGCCGCTGGCCCAGGGTGCGTATTCTGGTGCGCGGGGACAGTGGCTTCTCCCGGGACACTCTGATGACATGGTGCGAAGACAACCACGTTGACTTCCTGTCTGGGCTTGCAGGCAACACCCGCCTGTATGACCGGATTGCCTCTTTGTCCGCTGAGGTTCGTGACGAAGCCGCCACGACAGGCAGAGCGGCGCGCGGTTTCGCCTCCTTTGACTGGATCACAAAGGACAGCTGGACGCGCCGCAGGCGGGTGGTGGCCAAGGCCGAATGGCGCCACGGCAACCGCTATCATCGCTTTATTGTCACCACGCTACCGCAGGGAATGTCCGACCCCCGCCATCTCTACGAACAGATTTACTGCGCATGCGGGGATATGGAAAACCGCATCAAGGAATGCCAGATGGATCTGTTCTCAGACAGGACCTCGTCCCACACCATCCGGGCCAACCAGCTCCGGCTGTGGTTCTCGGCCGCAGCCTATGTCCTGCTGACCGCTCTGCAAAGACTGGCCCTTGGCCAGACCAGCCTGGAGACGGCGACCTGTGGCACCATACGCGCACGACTGCTCAAAATCGCGACAATCGTAAAGGTCAGCGTGCGTCGAATTGTCCTGTCCATGCCGGACATGTTCCCCTGTCAGCATGAATTCGCCCTCGCTCATGCACGATTGCGAAGGCTCCGGCAGGCCATCTGAAGAAACAGACAGCGCACAGACCACATAGCTTCCACCAACACTGCCTTCTCAGGCCGTGACACCCTCACTGCGTTCAGAACCCGCCGCCAGAAGCAGAATATCGTCAATATTCCAGATCGGGCTCCTGTGGGATGACTGAATTCTACAAAATGACCTGAAATTGCCTCAAGTGTGAGAAATCCGCGTCGATCAGGCAATCAGCGAACTGATCTCGACAGACGGGAGCCTCTCTCGAAAACGCGCCATTCTGGTCAGCATTCCAGGTATTGGAGAAGCCACGGCTGCGATGCTGATTGCTGATATTCCCGAACTGGGAACACTGGAGAATGGACAGGTTGCTGCGCTCGCAGGTCTGGCTCCTGTCACCAGACAGTCAGGAAAGTGGCAGGGTAAAAGCTTTATTCGGGGTGGTCGGATTCATGTCAGAAACGCCCTGTACATGCCTGCTCTGGTTGCTATGCGGCATAACCCGGATCTTCAAAGCATCTAGCTTAGGCCGACGGATAAGGGAAAGCATGCAAAAGTGGCTCTGACCGCTCTTATGCGGCGTCTCGTCATTCTGGCAAATGTTCTGTTACGCAATGACCGATTATGGGAACCACGCCACACTTGACCAAGACGGATACTCATTGTCTACCCTATATCTATAATGAGAACGTTAGAGACACGGTCATTCGGGGTAACTGCCATGAAGAACGAAATTTACTCAATCTATCATCTATCCATTGATCCGACGAAATTCGAGGCCTTCAAGACTTTGATCGAGCAGATCGTCGAGGCGACTTCTAAAGAGCCAGATACAACGACATATGAATATGTGGTCAATGCTGATAAAAGCGTCGTGCATATCGTTGAAAAATACCGTACGCAGGGGCTTCTTCCGCACGTTCAGCAGACCTTTACCCCATTCGCAGAGCGGTTTCTTGATTTTGCCAAGGTCGAGAAGCTGTTTGTTTACGGCGATACCACTCCGGACATCCGTGCAACGCTCGATGGGTTCGGTGCTCAATATCTGACCCCATTCGCTGGTTTTTCCCGATAAGCATTGGAAACACGTTTCCAGCCATCTTTCGTCAAATTGGATAAGCTACTTGTGCGCGTTTCCGTGTCATTGCGACGTGTAGCGCACAAGATCCAATTGGATGCGCATGTATTATCGATCATTCAGTGCAAATAGTATCTGATCTTTGAAAGAGCAGCGTAACGGGGACCTGCAAGGTGACCCCAATTCGCACAGTGTGTCGCTCTAAAGCGTCAAAAACTCGAGAAGAAAACGAGAAAGGTTCTCCCATGGCAATTGGTAAGTTTGCTGTTTCTGGCGGGATTTTGAGTGCGTGTATCCTGACCCTGATGGGCATACCTTCTACTGCCCGCGCGGCATCCTTGGCCGGTGCCTGTACAGCGATGAACAGCCATGTCATACGTGGAGCACAGATTGTTTCGAGCTATGTTGTTCAGAAGGGAAGCTTCACAACACAGCCCTCCCCAATCGCACCGGACCTGGACACGCGCCTTGCGAGCATGCCAGCGTTTTGCAGGGTTCAGGTCGTGGCGACACCAAGTTCTGACAGCAAGGTTGGCGTAGAAGTCTGGTTACCGCTCGAACACTGGAACGGTCGTTTCCTTGGCACCGGCAATGGTGCGGGGCTGGGCGGATCGCTTACGAAATGGGAATGGTCGAGGGGTTAAAAAGAGGTTTTGCCGTCGCGAATACAGATATGGGAACCGCGCCAGACATTAACGGCATCGCCGATTACCCGGAACGCTGGATTGACTTCGGTTATCGCGCCACGCATGAGATGACGCGAGTGGCGAAGGATCTGGTCAACGCGTTTTATAAGCCTCACTCATTTTATGCCTATTTTGCCGGCTGCTCCACTGGAGGACAGCAGGCCTTGGCTGAGGCGCAACGCTATCCTCGAGACTATGATGGCATTCTTGCCGGTGACCCAGGCCACAACCGAACGCATGTTTCCACTTATTTCCTGTGGAACTATGCGGCCCTGAATTCTGCCCCTGACGCGAAGTTGTCGTCCGGCCAGTGGTCGCTGGTATCACATGCCGTGCTTGCGCATTGTGCTGGTAAAGACGGGGGGGCTGTTGGAGACGCGTTTTTGACTGATCCGCGGAAGTGCCATTTCGATCCAACGACGCTGCCGGCTTGCAAAGCTGGAAAGTCGGGGGACGAGTGTATTACGGCGCCTCAGTTGAAAGTGCTGCAGCGGCTTTATTCAGGACCGGTCAATTCCCGTACGGGGGAGCGGATTTATGCGGGCTTGACACCGGGGAGTGAGAGCATGCCGCTGGGTCCGGTGATGCAGGGCGATCCGGCTATCTGGCCAGCACAGCAGTTTTATCTGTTCAAATGGGCACTGGGTCAGGATTTTGTGCCTGAGCATTTCGATTTCGACCACGATCTGGACCGTGTGGATGCTCGACTTGCGAGCGAGCTCAACGCCAATGCAAGCGACCTTTCAGACTTTGCCCGGAATGGAGGCAAGCTTCTGATTTATTCGGGGCTCGCCGATCCGGTCGTGCCTTTTTCCGAAGTCGTGAACTACTACGACCGGGTTACGACAAGTGCTGGGGGGCCTGATGTGGGCGGCAAATTTGCCAGACTCTTTCTCGTTCCCGGCATGGGCCACTGCTTTGGTGGACCCGGAGCAACAGCAATGGGACAACCATTCACGTCCGATGTGCCTGCCACCCCTGATCGCGATGTGCTGATGTCATTGGTAGCATGGACGGAACAAGGTGCTGCGCCATCATCTTTGATTGTACATAGTAATTCAGAGCCCGGAAAACCCATGGCTGAACGACCAGTCTGTGCCTATCCGGCATTGCCGGAATACAAGGGCGGCGACGCGACGAAGCCGACAAATTTCAAGTGTGTTGAACATGAGCGAGGGGTCGAACAGCGTCCGGCTCTTAGGTATCTCAACTAAACGGTATCCGTTCTGGCTGTTCAGTTTTGGTCTGCCAGACCGCCGGTATCGATAGACAGCGAAGAGGTTAAGGACGGAGTCTATGGAGACGTCAGGTATAACTGTGCATATGAAACGCAATATGCTGAGTGCTGGAGCAATCGCATTGATAGTCGGTGGCTGGCGTGCGGTAAGACGCACTCACAAGACGAAATCAGAGACATTGCTGAAAGCTAGGTCGTCGTGGAATAACATTGCGTATGAGCAATATCCTGAAGGGAATCCCGAACTTACGGTTGTTCGGGTTACAATCCCGCCTTATTCTTCATTGCCGTGGCATGTTCATGATATGCCGAACGCTGCGTTTATCCTGGCAGGCAAACTGACCGTTGAAGAGCATGGAACGGGGCTCCGTTCTGTCTTTAAAAAAGGACAGGCGTTTGCGGAATCTGTCCATAGCATACATCGCGGCGTTACGGGCCGTGAGGGGGCAGTCGCGATTGTGACATATGCGGGTGTGCCAGGTCAGCAACTATCGGTTAAGCAGGATGTCTGAGACCGCATAGTTTAGAGTCATTGGAGATTTTATAGGCAGGTGGCCTGAATCTGAGGTGACTATATAACTATATGAATTATAATGAAAAATCGGACGTAACCAACCCGGAGCTTATCAGCATTCTTCCAACTCATCCACCGTTCGGAGGTGGTGCCGGTGGAGCGACCATTCATACGATTGTCCCTTATACAGACAGGCAACTCGCTGTATTCACTACGGAAGGGGAGCGTCCGTTCACACTGGACCCCAATCGTGGAGGACCCTTTGAGCCGGCTATCGGCCATGTGGGTATCAAAGGAGCGCAGCAGCCCCTCAACGTTGTCGGCATCACGTCCATCCAGGATCCTGCAAACCCCGTACTGATCAGCACGATACCCAAGCCTGTCCCACCTCCGGGCTCCATATGGGGGACAGATTATTCGACACTTAACGGTGTCCACTACCCATTTGGAAATCATAACATCCACCAACCTTCCAAGCTTCCCGTTCTGGATCAGGGGAGTGAGCGCATCTATTGTGCCTACTTTACTGCTGGTTTCCGCTGTTTTGACTTCAGCGAGCCTTATACTCCTAAAGAAATCGCGGCCTATTGCCCGCCTGATCCCAAAAAGTTCAATTGGCAGATAGAAGGTGGATTCAAAGGACCGCTTACAATGTGTGCTGAAGACATCATCGTAGACCGACGTGGATTCATTTACATGACCAACAGTCAAGACGGCTTACACATTCTCAAGGTAACAGTATGAGCGAACGGCTCTGTTGCGCAAATGGTGATGGCGGGATTCACGGAGTGAGCGCAGTCTGGTAGCTGGTCGGCATGAGCAAGCCTCCATCCCCGATCTACCGCAGGACGAACTGGCCTTCCTATAACGCGGCGCTGAAGCGGCGCGGGTCACTAACGGTGTGGTTCGATCCGGCTATGGGTTGGGACGGCCTGCCGACGGGGCGGCGGGGACGGCGGCAGAGTTACAGCGACGTTGCGATCCAGACCTGCCTGACGTTGAAGGTTCTCTTCGGCATGGGCCTGAGGCAGGCGACTGACTTTGTCGAAAGTCTGCTGCATCTGGCTGGACTGACGTGGTCGGTCCCGGATTTCAGCACGCTGAGCCGTCGGCAGAAATCACTCACGGTCGATATTCCATACCGGGGTTCGGGCGGCCCGCTTCATCTTCTGATCGACAGCACCGGGATCAAGGTCGAAGGAGAAGGTGAATGACGCAGGCACGGCGGCTCGAAACGTCGGATCTGGCGTAAACTCCATATCGGGATCGACGAAGGATCACTGGAAGTCCGGGCTGTCGAGATCACAGGCAATGAGGCAGGAGACGCTCCGATCATTCCTGCTCTCCTGGCCCAGATGATCCCTGAAGACGAGGACATCGCAAGCGTCACGGCCGATGGCGCGTATAATACGAGGCGATCCCAGGAAACCATCGCCGACCGTGGTGCCCAGGCTGTCATTCCCCCGCGAAAGAACGCAAAACCGTGGCGTCCCTCATCACCGGGAAGCATAGCCCGCAATGACGCTCTGCGGGGCTGCGAGCATCTCGGACGGGCCATCTGGAGACGATGGAGCGGTTATCATCGACGAAGCCGTGTCGAGACGAAAATGCATTGTATCAAACTTCTCGGACAGCGTCTGATGGCACGGGACTTCGACCGTCAGATCACGGAAGTCCACGTCCGCATGGCCATCCTCAATCGCTTCACAGCGCTCGGAAACCCCCTTACCCAAGCCGTCCGATAAATAATAGATCCTCAAAGGAGGTATCACGTCATCATACCGAATTCTGCAACAGAGCTCCGCATCCGCCATTATGGCCTGCTCGCCAGTTTCAGCCGCAAGGCCAGTCTCGCCCAGGCACGGGAACTGCTGAAGGTCATATTCACGCCAGCGGCAGAACTCCTTGAGCCCGAAGCGGCCACGTCACCGCCCTGTCCGTGCTGTGGTAGTCCGATGGTCGTCATCCAGATCCTTCCCCGATGGTGTCGGCCCCGAGGGCTGCCACAGGCGACTGATCCGGCCGGGGCATCACCATGACAGCGCGCAGAGATTACAGCATGACCGATCCCGGAGTGGCACCGTTCCGACAAACCGTATCTCCTGTACACACCATTGAAAATTCCCGAAAAATCGTTGCCTGCACCGCCAGTTCTGTCATCGCGTCATGCAGATCCGGTCACAAAAAACCGTTCCAGTTCCATACACGTACCTTTATGCTCTGGCTCAGACTCTCCGCCGGGGTGGCGCCAGTTGCAAATTCGCCATAACTGAGTCCTGGTGTCGCGGGTTCGGTCTTCCCCGACTTTCGTAAGCCTCGCGGCGCCCGAAACCCTTCAGGGAAGCTGGCTGTCCGATCCGAGATGAGAAAGCCCGATTGCGGACATTCAGGAATTTTAGGGTTTCTATGATCCTGTCGATAGGGACGATGAAGGTGCCTTGCGTTATTTTATAGACGACCGGTCAGTTATTTGTTAAGAGCATGGCATGAGTGGAGCAAAAAAAGCGGAACTGACCCGTCAGCAGATTCTCGATGCAGGACATGCCCTTGTTCTGCGCAAGGGCTTTTCGGCCCTGAGTATCAAGGACATCGTGGATGCCTGTCAGGTGCCGAAAGGGTCCTTCTATTATTATTTCCCGTCCAAGGAGCAGTTCGGCTGCGAACTGCTTGAGCGATATGTCCAGAGTTACGAACAGCGCATGGAGGCAATTCTCTCTTCTGCTGGGAAGAGCGGACGCGAAAGGCTGATGCGTTACTGGAATGCATGGATTGATGATCCACAGATTGGCGGCTGGGCCGAGCACTGTCTTGTCGTCAAGCTGGGAGCAGAAATCGCGGACCTTTCGGATGCGATGCGTCTGATCCTTCATGACGGTGTCATGCGTCTGACCGACCGCCTCGCCCGCACGATCATGGAAGGACGGGGTGATGGCTCCTTGCCTTTATCTCTCAAACCTGAAGCAGCAGCGCGCACTCTTTACCATCTCTGGCTAGGGGCTGCGCTTGTGGCCAAGCTTGGGCAGGACAAAGCGCCTCTGCGGGACGCTCTGGTTGCGACGGAGAGGGAGCTTGCCTGTCCCACTGCTCCTATGTCGCCCGTAAACTCCAGTTCATCATCCCCCTGAATACAGGAAAATTTCATCATGAACGTTCTGTTTGTTCTCACGTCTCACGACCGTCTGGGCGATACCGGGCAAAAGACCGGTTTTTGGCTGGAGGAGTTTGCGGCTCCCTATTACGTCTTCAAGGACGCCGGGGCGCAACTGACATTGGTTTCACCGCTTGGTGGTCAGCCGCCCCTGGATCCCAAGAGTGAGGACCCCGCCTCCCAGACCGCTGACACCGAGCGTTTCCGCACGGATGCGGAGGTCCGGGAAATGCTGGCCCATACCGGCAAGCTGGCTGATGTGCGTGCTGAGGATTTCGACGCCGTGTTTTATCCAGGAGGCCACGGCCCGTTGTGGGATCTGGCCCAAGATCCAGCCTCCATTTCCTTGCTGGAGGCGTTTGACCGGGCGGGGAAGCCCTTCGGTCTGGTCTGTCACGCACCCGGAGCCTTGATCCACGTTCATGCGGCAGATGGTCAGCCACTGGTCAAAGGACGCAAGGTGACAGGCTTCTCCAATAGCGAGGAGCAGGCCGTGCAACTTACCAACGTGGTGCCTTTCCTGATCGAAGATGAATTCAAACGTCTGGGTGGCCTGTATGAAAAAGGCCCCGACTGGCAGCCACATGTCGTTGGGGATGGTCATCTGATCACAGGACAGAACCCAGCCAGTTCCGCAGCAGTGGCAAAAGCACTCCTTCAAAAACTGGCCTGAATAGACCACGCCATTTCCTTCTTTTCTGGAGACAGACAATGACTACCTCCAATAGTGTAGCCACTTTGGCTGCAACTGTCGCCGCGATGAAACAGGCTCATGTGCAGGATGGCCCCGCCAGTGTCCAGCTCCGCCGTGACCGCCTGACGCGTGCGATACAGCTGCTGACCCGTCATCACGAAGACATCGTGGCTGCCGTAAGCGCTGATTATGGCCACCGGAGCCCGTATCAGACATTGCTGGCCGATGTGTTGTCCTCTGTTGCCGCTCTCCAGCATGCGGCCGAGCATGTCGAGCAATGGATGCAACCCGATGAACAGCCGGCTCCTGGTCCGGGTATGCAGGCACGTGTGGACTATCAGCCACTGGGCGTGGTTGGCATCATCAGTCCGTGGAATTTCCCCATCAATCTGGCTTTCAGTCCGCTGGCCGGAATACTGGCCGCTGGCAACCGGGCCATGCTCAAACCGTCAGAACTGACACCGCGCACAGCTGAACTTCTGGCGAAGCTGATCAGACAATATTTCGATCCGCTGGAACTGACAACGATCCTGGGGGATGCTGACATCGGGGCGGCATTCAGCGCGCAGGCATTTGATCATCTCATGTTTACCGGCAGTACGAATGTCGGTCGCCATGTGATGCGTGCCGCATCTGAAAATCTGGTGCCAGTCACACTGGAACTAGGGGGTAAATCGCCAGTTGTACTGGACGCTGACGCCGATGTGAAAACTGCGGCGGAACGGGTCTTGACTGTTAAAACCTTTAATGCCGGGCAGATTTGTATCTCCCCGGATTATGTCCTGCTGCCGGAAAACGCGCGTGATGTTTTTGTTGAGCGCGCGCGCAGCTTTGTGACGGAAACATTCCCAACGTTGCAGGATAATCCGGATTACACCGCTATCATCAGCGACCGTCATTTCGAGCGCCTGCAGGGATTGCTGGCCGATGCTCGCGCCAAGGGAGCTACGGTTATTGAACTCCAGCCGGAAGGTGAAGCCAATTCCGTAGCAGGGAACCGCAAGATGGCACCGACGCTGGTTCTTAATCCAACCGACGAGATGAGCGTGATGCAGGAAGAGATTTTTGGCCCGATCCTGCCGATCAAAACCTGTCGGACCACCCAGGAAGCCGTTGATTATATCAATGCCCACCCGCGTCCGCTGGCTGCCTATTATTTCGGAAACAGGCCCGAGCAGCAGAAATGGTTTGGTGAACAGACCACCTCAGGGGCGTTGGTTATCAATGACGTGATGACCCATGCCTCGGTCGAAAGCGTGCCGTTTGGCGGAATTGGGGCATCAGGTATCGGAGCGTACCACGGCATTTATGGGTTCAGGCGATTCAGCCATGCCAAGGCCGTTGTCGTGCAAAGCGCGAGCGGTGAGTTCAACCTGCGTCTGCGGGCACCATACGCGGCCGGTCAGGCCCAGATCGAAGCGCTACTGGCGGGAAACTGAATTCCATTAGTCACCCTGTGACCGCGTCCTGAAACGCGGTGCAGGATACCGATTGTTGCTTTCAAAAACAGGAAATATGTCATGAAGATATTCTACAAGACCCGCGCCACCGCAACTGGCGGCCGCAGCGGCCATACAGCGCTTGATGACGGGACTCTCGGCTTTGACCTTGCAATGCCTGGGTCAGGCAAGCCCGGCGCCAATCCGGAGCAGTTGTTCGCGCTCGGGTACGCTGCGTGTTTTGATAATGCCCTGACCATGGTCGCCAAGCAATTGAAGCTGGCTGTGACCAGCAGCAAGACCTCGGTCGAAGTCGGTATGGGGCAAACAGCCGAAGGGGGATACGCCCTGGATATCGACCTTTATGTTGAAGTCGGGGGTCTGAATGAGGCTGAGGCCCACAAGCTGATCGAAGCCACGCATAAGGTCTGCCCCTATTCCAACGCTACGCGCGGAAACGTCGATGTGCGCCTGCACGTTTCGATGACCTGAATGCATCCAGGAGAAACACAGTCATCATGTAGGGTAGATGAGCGGGCACATAGTCAGGTCATTCCGGGTGATGACTGGTTGCCTCTCTACCAGTTTCCATCTGACGAAGCTTTTTCGTCACCGGTGCAGAGCTTCTTTAACCACTTATGAAGGAAAAAAAGATGTCTTGCGCATGGACTCTCGTTTCCCGTCCGAAAGGGGCTCCGACGCTGGAGAACCTCGCCCTGAAAGACATCTCTGATCAACCGTTGAATGACGGGGAAATCAGGGTTAAAAACAGTTTCTTCTCTGTCGATCCCTATATGCGTCCCCGTATGAACGAGGGAGAGAGCTATATCGCACCCTTCGAATTGAATGAGCCGATGACGGGCGCTGCCGTTGGCCGGGTGATCGAAACGCGTTCCAATCGGTTCAAGGTGGGTGATCGGGTCAGTCATTTTCTGGGCTGGCGTGACGTCGCGACCCTCAAGGCTGAAGACGCTCTTCCTTTGCCGGACATAGATCTCAAGGACGAATATTTTCTCGACGTTCTGGGGACGATCGGAATGACGGCCTATTTCGGTCTGTTCGCTGTAGCCGAAGCCCGGCCCGGCGATGTTGTGTTCGTCTCCGCGGCCGCCGGTGCGGTCGGATCCCTTGTGGTGCAAATCGCCAAGCTGCGTGGCATGACCATCATTGGTTCCGCGGGCGGGACCGAAAAATGCGACTTCGTACGGTCGTTGGGGGCCGATCATGTCATTGATTATAAATCGCCCGGACCATTCCAGGAGAAGCTGCGCAAGGCGGCTCCTGATGGTCTGGATGTCTATTTCGACAATGTGGGCGGTGAGCAGCTTGATGCGGCGATGGGTGTAGCGAAATGGAACTCCCGTTTCGCGATCTGCGGCATGATCTCGATGTATAATTCCGATACGCCGATCGGATTTTCAAACCTGTCCTACATCATCTCCAAGCGTCTCCAGGTCCGGGGGTTCATTAACACCGACTTCATGGCGCGTCGGGGCGAATGTCTGGCTCAGATGGGATACTGGGTGTCCAAGGGAATGATTAAGAGCCGATATACAATCTTCGACAGTCTTGAGAAGGGACCGGAAGCCTTTTTCTCGCTGTTCAGCGGTGGCAACACAGGTAAGGCACTCGTGCGTTTGGGTTCGTAAGTCCGGACAGTTCTGAAAAACGGAATTTTGGATGTCAGGATACTGGTGATCCCAGAGCCGAACAACCTGCACTAAAGAGCGGACCGAATTCCAAGCCAATGATCGCCTTTCCTTAAATGCGCTTTCCGGGGCTAGTCCGATACTGCCTGCCAGTCAAAAACTGATGAGGTCTTCATGGACAGGCGGAGCCTTGTCTCGAAAGTGCATAGGAAAAAACATACTTCATACCCACAGCCCGTAATATGCAAAGATCCATGAAGGATGCGGCCGTCCGGGGGCATGATCCAGCTCTTTGTCGCTGACGAGAGCAGGGCGAAGTGGGAGTTTGATGTGGGACCCGAATACGGTGATGAAGTGGGGGAATATACCAGAGTTTGATTAGCGGAAAACCTGCTCTACAGAGCAGTGATCAATTGCCCTGTCGAAGATTGACAGCAACGACCTTACAAAGGTCCGCTATAAAACACTTCAATTCATCTCGGGTCGTTGCGACCTCTTTGAAGCCTTTCAAAGCAGCAACCATCATGTGCGCCATAGCTCTTACATACTTTAGTTGGGCTGAATCGTTACGATCTGGTGCTATCAATTCAATAAGGAGGTCTTCAAAATCCGCGTGGCACGCCCGCACGACAGGAAAGCGAAGGTCAAAAAGATCACTGGCATCAGGATTGCTGAGCGTGATGTCGAAAACGAAGAAGCACCATGTACTACATGCACTCTCAATTTTTTTTTGCAAGCTGTCTTGAAGATCTGCCTCGCGCGCGATCTTTTCTAAAAGCTCTTTGAATAGAGTTTCTACAGAGGCAGAAAAAATATCTTCTTTTGCTGGAAAGGTAAGATACAGGGTGGGGCGCGTTAACCCTGCAGCCTTTGCAATGTCTGTCATCTTGGTGCGTTCAAAACCGTAGCGCCGGAAGACGTCAACTGCAGCCTCGACGATCCGGGCTTTCCGGGCATCACCGGATGTTTTTCCCAGTTTTTTCATGGCTCTCTTTTGACAGATTGTCACGGACTGTCAATTCGGGCTTTTGCCCAGACCCACAAATTCTCCTGTATCGCGAGATGACATATTGACATTGTTCGTCATTGTGTCAGTTTATGTGTCCACGAGAGGAACATCATTTATGACAAACATAAAAACATTATTTGATCGGCAGTCTGCTTATTTCAATTCAGGTAAGACCCGCAGCCTGAGTTGGAGACTTGATCAACTTGCACGCTTGGAGCGAATGTTAGTCGAAAATGAGACGGCGTTTCATGATGCGCTGGCCAGGGACTTTAAAACGTCGTGGTTCGAACGAGCTATGGAATTCCATGGCGTTCTGGGGGCTATTGAGCACACACGCGCCGAACTGGCTGACTGGATGGAACCTGAAGTAGCACCACTTCCAAAGCGAATGCAGGAAAATGACTTTAAGGGGTTTATTTATCGCGAGCCCTACGGAGTCTGCCTGGTCATTGCCCCCTTCAATGCACCAGTTGTTCTAACGTTGGAGCCGGTGCTTGCGGCGCTGAGTGCTGGGAACACAGCATTAATCAAGCCGGCAGAGTCAACTGTGCATATGACGGCTTTGTTTGAAAGGTTGATTAGTCAGTATTTCGAGCCAGAAAGTCTGGTGGTGGTGACTGGTGGCCGTGATGTGATGACTGAACTTCTGGCGCTTCCGTTCAATTTCATTTTCTTCACCGGCAGCACTGAAGTTGGCAAGATCGTAATGCGCGCCGCAGCGGAAAATCTCACACCGGTCTTGCTGGAACTCGGCGGACAAAATCCTGTTGTCGTGGACGAAACTGCCAATCTTGAAGATGCTGCGCTCAAGATCGTTTGGGGCACAATGGCTTTCGGGGGCCAATGGTGCGTTTCTCCAGGCTATGTCTATGTCCATGAAAATGTTGCTGATCAGTTCGTTGCGGAATGCAAGAAGGCAATCACGACGCTTTACGGTAACAATCCGAAGGAAAGTGCAGATTTGTCACGGCTGATCTCGTCAAGAGACGTGGACAGGCTTGCTAGAATGCTTGAGGGGGCTGCCGTTGTTAGCGGAGGTCATTTCGATCGGGATGAGCGTTATTTCGAACCGACTCTCGTTTATCCGGCACAATGGTCGGCTCCTATCATGCAGTCTGAAATTTTCGGGCCGATACTTCCAATTCTGCCTTATACCAATTTTAATGAGGTCATGGAAACAATCAAGCAGAAGCCACGGAGTCTGGCTGCGTACATCTTCAGTAAAAATGAAGCGAGGATCGAGAAGTTTATGCATGGTTTCTCGTTTGGTGGAGGTAGCGTAAATCAGACGATGATCCACTGTTTTATGGCCGCTACATTTCCGTTTGGTGGCGTAGGGCCTTCCGGCTTGGGACGCTATTATGGCAAGTGGGGCTTTGATTCATTGAGCCATGTAAAGTCGGTTCTTGTTTCTCCGCCCGACCATCGGATTGAGGCTGTCCTGCCACCCTACACGAAAGAAAAGGCAACAGAACTTGGTTCTTGGCTGATGTAATTCGTTGCACAGGTCGTCTATCAGTAACATACCTACCAGCTAACCTGCTTTCTGTAGTCAGTCTTCGCGAATAGCGAAGACTGATAGGTGGTGGGGAAGGGTGGCTATAACCCATATCCGCCTATCAACAGTCTTCTCGCAAAAATTCACGACAATAAATCTGTGTAATGATCACAGTAAGTCTGCAGTTGCGCAGAAAATAGAGGCAGATTTCGTGATCTGAAGTCCGGTATTTTTCTGAATACTTTTCAGAAAGTGTCGTTCTAATGGTTTTTCTTTCGGTTTTTATTCTTGTTTTTCATGCGGTAGTTCTCGTTCATCCAGAGTTGTTGTCAACTTGTATGTGAAACACGCAGTGACGCTTTGAGGGCGCAATGACAGAAAAATTTCGTATCGTAATTATCGGAGGAGGTGTTGCTGGCATGGCTCTGGCAACCCGGCTAGGGGACAAACTTGGCAAATCCGGAAGAGCATCGATCATGCTCGTCGACAAAAGCTTTACGCATGTCTGGAAGCCGATGTTGCATTGCTTCGCTGCCGGCACGGCGCATAATCCCAATGACCGGATAAGTTTCCTTTCTCAGGCTAGTCGTCACCATTTCGAATTCTGGCCCGGCGAGGTCATTGCTCTCGACCGCAGCGCCAAGCAGATGACGCTGGCTTCGATCAATGATCCAGATGGAAAGTGCGTGCTGGATGAGCGTAAACTTGAGTATGATGTGGTCATTGTCGCGCTTGGTAGTCGGGCGAATGATTTCAACATTCCCGGTGTGGCAAAACACTGCTTGTTTATCAACAACTTTGTGGAATCTGTAGACTTCAACGATAAGTTTCGTATGGAGCAATTACGCGCTTTCGGTGAAGGTCAGCCTCTTGAAATTGCCATTGTGGGAGGCGGTGCGACTGGCACGCAACTTGCTGCCGAGTTGCATAAGGCGCTTGACCTCGCTTCGCTTTACAGTTTTGAAAAAAAAACGCCCGGATATAAGGCTCTCTCTTTTGGAAGCCGGTCCTAGGATTCTACCTGCATTTCCTGAGGCTGTGTCGGCCGCTGCTGCGGAACAGTTACAGAAGATCAATATTACGGTCCGTACGTCCGCTCAGGTCAGTAGCGTAGATGAATACGGATTTCTTCTAAAAAGTGGTGAGCGGGTTCCGGCAACTCTGAGAGTTTGGGCTGCGGGTGTGAGAACTCCTGAAGTCACGAGGAGATTTGGTGGCCTCAAACTCGGTAAAACCGGCCAGATCGAAGTGCGGTCTAACCTGCAAAGTGTAGAGGACGATGCGATCTTTGCTGTTGGTGACTGTGCCTATATCGTGGATGCACCCGTAGCGCCCACTGCACAAGCTGCGCGTCAGCAGGCGCATCATCTGGCGCTACATATGCCGGCATGGATAGATGGCAGACCCATTCCGCCTTTTGCATTTCACAATAAGGGCGCTATCGTGGCGCTAGGCAATTATAACGGGTGGGGGACGTTCCCCGGAGGAACAATCTTCGGTGGTGGCTGGCTGCATGGACTTTCAGCACGGCTTGGCCATGTCATGCTTTATCGCCAGCATCAGTTTGAATTGTATGGCGCATTGCGAGGTAGCCTGTCATGGCTGGTCGACTGGCTGGAAAAATTTGTACGTCCCTCAATCAAGCTCGATTGAGGGAGTGTCACATTGTAAAGACCTATGCAGAGCAAAATAATTCATTCACTCATATGGAGGGTTCGAAAAACCCTCTGGTTTTGGGCCTCTCTGTGTGATTCCATCACTCCTACATTGATTGGGGGCATGGATCATGAAGCAGTCTGTTTTCTTTGATGTTGAAGAGCGGCTTGCCCGGTTGAGCGGGCTTGGTGATCAACTCGAAGCGTTTTCCCGGACTGTGGATTTTGAAGTGTTCCGTCCTGATCTTGAGAAGGCTCTGGCCTATTCAGACGGCAGCAAAGGCGGGCGTCCCCCATTTGATCCCGTGTTGATGTCCAAAATTCTGGTGATTCAGACGCTGAACAATTTGTCTGATGAGCGGACAGAGTATCTGATCAACGATCGCCTATCCTTCATGCGTTTCCTTGCTCTGGGGCTGTCGGATCGTGTGCCTGACGCCAAAACGGTCTGGCTGTTCCGTGAACGCCTGACCCAGACGGGTGCGATTGAAAGACTGTTTGACCGCTTTGACGCGACCCTGCGCAACGCCGGATATTTGCGAATGTCGGGCCAGATCCTGGACGCAACGCTGGTGGCTGCTCCAAAGCAGCGCAATACGAATGCTGAGAAGGCAGATCTCCGGGCAGGACGTATTCCCGAAGATTGGCAGGACAAGCCGGCAAAGCTGTCGCACAAGGATCGGCGTGCGCGCTGGACGCTGAAGTTCACGAAAGCAAAACGGCAGGATGACGGAACGATTCCCGCAACGGATCTCGCTATCCCGTTCTCTGGATACAAATCCCACGTCTCCATCGACCGGAAGTTTTGGTTCATCCGGAAATGGAAGACGATGGATGCCGCCGACAGTGATGGCGCGCGATTGAGAGAGGGGCTGCTGGATAAAACCAATACGGCCTCAACGGTGTGGGCTGACACGGCGTATCGCTCAAAAGCCAATGAGGACTTCATGGAAAAGCAGGGTTTTGTCTCAAAGGTTCATCGCAAAAAGCCGCATCTCAAGCCTATGCCCCTGCACATCCAGAAACCAAATGCTGGAAAGTCAGTGATACGCTCGCGTGTCGAGCACGTTTTTGCCGATCAGAAGTCACAGACCGGACTATTCATCCGAACTGTTGGCATCATACGGGCCACCATGAGGATCGGGCTGGCCAATATCGTCTACAATATGCGACGGTTCCTCTTTCTGGAACGGATCAGTGCCACAGCATAGCAATCCAGAGCAGGAAGCCTTCTCTCTGCTCAAAACGCAGATCTGATGCCATCGCAGAAACCATCAATCAGTACGCCAAAACTCGAAAAATACGAGCCAACCTTGCCAAATAAGGGTTCTTCGAACCCTCCACATTCAAAAGAGCACGATTTTAGCCTCTTTATCTCTTCAATATAAGAGAATGAGGCGGATCGGGTGATGATGAAAGAAGAGTATCGTTCCGTAAGTGCTGGTAGTCATTTTATGGCAACTGACGAAAAACTGGCTATAAAATACGGATTCACAGCGGGGGTTTATGCGGGAAAAGATTCGTTGAATTCCGTGATTTTCCATCCATCAATGCTTTTATTGAAATAATTTGGCTGTCCATGTTGGCTATTAAGCCAGAGGCCGGTCAATTTTTCGGAGATTGCTTGGAATACGACGTCATGTCCAACCAAGACAATTCTGGATTTATGGTCCTGTATTCTCTCCATTTTGGTGAAAAAAGAATTACATCTTTTTTGTATTTCTTCCCAGGATTCCCCATATTTCGAAATGATTTTTACAAGTTGTTGTTTTTCATTTATTCCGTGCTCAATCATAACATTTTTGATCGATTTTCCATCGAGTTTGCCGAAATCGCATTCAGTCAGATTTTCTTCTATTTCAATCATTTCAAGTCGGTCGGGAAATGCTAGTCTTGCTGTCTCAATGGCTCGTTGTAGTGGGCTGACCAACACCCTGGTTACCGATAAATTCTTGAGTTTTTGTGCTGCCTGGTATGCTTGCTGTCGTCCGGTATCATTTAGAGCCTGATCCGAAAGTTTTTGAACAATACCAGCATGTTGTGATTCATTCGTCTTTGCGAAGAGATGGAGTGAATAGTGGCAT
>NZ_VHOP01000002.1:0-22816 GCF_008704325.1 Acetobacter sp. DmW_125128
CATGTCTCGTCCGTAAAAGTGCCTGTTCCGTCTCCTTCTTCCATCCCTACAATATGGGAAGAATTTCAAGCGCTAACAGGCCCTAGAATCTGTTAGGCTCAGGACTCATTTTTTAAGATAGAAGATGAAGCTTGCTGCGATATGGATTGCGGACATGAAGGTATGAGCGCACCGGTCACATCGGGTCGCAACCCGTCGCCAGTCTTTCAGTTTTGCGAACATGTTTTCGATCAGATGGCGCTTTCTATACAGATGCCAATTGTAAGGTGGCTTTGATTCCCTGTTCTTCTTTGGTGGAATACAGGCGGTGATGTTCCGGTCTGCGAGAGACTGTCTGATTTTATTGCTGTCGTATCCCCAATCACCGATGACTTCCTCTGTCTCATCCGACAGGTTCGCCAGCAGCACCTTTGAAATCACTGACCTGTCCAGCAGTCAAATGAAGGCGGACAGGTCGGCCCGGATCATCGCACACGGCATGAAGTTTTGAGTTCAGGCCGCCTTTTGTCCGTCCGATATGGCGGGGAAAAGCCTCTTTTTGAGCAGGAACGCCGATGTCCGGTGTGTCTTGAGGTGTGTTGCATCAATCATCAGACGCTTCGAACGGTCAGAGTGTTGTGTCAGGGTGACAAAGAGATCCAGTCAAAACACTCAGGCGGCTCCACCGGATAAAGCGATTATACAAACTGGTGTGCGGAGTCTTGTGCGGACCATACGCTTTCGGAGCATCTTTCCACTGAAGACCGTTACGAATTACATAAACGTTCGCTCAGTTCAATAAATTAATAGATCCTGAGCTTAAAAAGGCTTTTCTGACCAGCCAGCAGACGGCGCTCAGCAATCAGGAGACAGCGCTGCAAATTCAGGAAAGCCGTTTGGTGGCAAGTGTGAAACTGATCGTCGATCTTGGGGCGGCTGGAATACTCAACAGCTTCCATCAAACGGATCCCTGCAGGAGGATAATCCCCTTATTCCGGCCTTTCTGGAAAAACATAGCGGGAAGTAGCCCTTTATGACCTGCTTCGGGAATGTTTCTCCAGAAAGCGTGCGTGCTTCAATACCCTGCGAAGGATTCTGCATGTATCTGTGTCGGATGAACGTCAGCCTGCTTCAATAGCGTTTGCATCGCAGCCACCATGACTGGGGGGCCTGCAAGATAGAAAACCGCTCCGGTCAGGTCGTCCAGATGACGGGAAAGCATCGCCTGCGTGATGTAACCCTGCTCTCCCTGCCAGTCGGGCTGGCGAGTCATGGTGGCGACAAGCCTGAAGTGCGGATGTGCTGCAGAAAGCTGTTGTAACTCCGACAGGAAGGCTGCCTCGCGTTCATCACGGTTGCTGTAAAACAGTGTCATGTCGCGCGTCAGGCCGCGCTGTATTGAGTCCAGAATCATGCTCCGGAATGGCGTGATCCCGATGCCACCCGCGATGAAAACCACAGGTCTCGTATCCTGCGTCACTGCAAGATCGCCGTAAGGGCCTTCAATATCGATAACGGATCCTTCCGGCAGACCAACAAGACAGTGTTTGAAAGCACTATCGCGTAGGCGTGTGGCCACAAGCAGAGTGCTGTCCGTCGGAGCCCCAGCAAGTGAGAAGGTCCGAATGCGTCCTTCACTGTCCGATTTGTGCAGTTCAGGCAGGGTGACGTAGACGGCCTGACCTGCGGTAAAAATAAAACCTTCCGGTTTTTTCAGGACGAATGCGACCGTGTCATCGGCGACGTTCTCTTTCTTCTCAAGACTGGTCCGGTAGCGTTGTGCCGGTTTCAGACGGCTTTTACGACGCCATTGAGTCAGTTTCAGGCCATCACGAAAATTCAGACCAAGCAGCGTGATATTCGTCGCACCTGCAAGAAGTTCCAGAACCTGCACACCATAGAATGATGCATCAAACAGGCCTGCCCGGGCTCTCGCGGCGAGGAACAGGGCCGACGGAATAAGGATTAGGATACCGTGCGGCAATGAAGGGCATGCGCCTGAGTTTTGTACCAAGCAGCCCGGTGCGCTGCCCTTGCGATAGAAAGACGCCCGAACCTCCTGTTGCGGCGAGTGCCGGGACAAGCAAAAGAAATCCCCATGGGATCGTTATCTTGACAGCGATCACAACATCCCGGGACAGAAAAAGCTCGGAGATGACCGTAGAAAGCCAGAAGGTTGCGATAGTCAGAAGCGCCACCACTCCGGCAAGGGGATGAATCAGTCTCGGCATGATGAGGCTCTCTACCGGTTGCACGCCCACACGCCGAGCGCCGATGCGGCAACGGCCAGTGCGATGCGGATATTGTGAAGACGAAGCCAGGTATCGAGTTGCCCTGATACCTGATCCAGAGGGAGGCTTCCGGTGGAGAAGCCCGTATTGGCAGGCACGAACCAGCCGATTGTCAGGAAGATAACAGCGGCGATGCAGACGGCGGCACTTGTCCAGAGAAGCCGGTTGACGGGATCGGCGCGGTCAATCCAGATCATGCTCGCCAGCCCGATAAGAGTTGGAAGGACGACAGGCGGAATGGCTTTCTGAATGTATCCCCCATTGTGAGCAAACCATGCCAGGAATTGCTCGGGAGGGAGGCTTTTCCAGTAATTTCCGAGAATGACCCCGATTGCAAGCATGACGCCTGCAAACATGGCGGGGCCGATAATGGCCAGCATGCGGCATAAAAGTCTCATGACATGCTTCCCTGCATCCGATTGCCACGAACCAGAGGATCAGGCTGTGCAGATACCTGCGACGCCCACCTTCTGGAACAGATGCGGTCTTGCAATGGCGGAGGACGGATAGGCCTTCAGCTTCGAGCGGAACTCAGGATGCGTGAAGGCGGCGCGAAACGCCTCATTTGATTCCCAGACAGCATAGTTCAGGTATGTCGGGCTCTCACCCAGGGCACGGTGCAACTGGGTCGAAATAAATCCGGGCTGGCGTTTCATGAAACCGGCATCGTCTTTCCAGACTTCGAGAAACCGCTCTTCGTCCGCTGCATCGAGGGTGAACAGATTGATCAGGACAACCGGAGCCGCCTTGATCTCAAGCTGGCGCTCAATTGGGAAATTGTCGTCCAGCGGCTTTCTGTGAGACATTTTGGACACCATCCATGTTGATTGCATAGCGACAGTTCGCTACGTCTGAAGTATATGTCTATATGACATCATGATGTCAATAAAAATGGATGATGACAAATGCCGGAAGTTCCCGCTGATCCGAAAGGTCAGGCTTTGACGGATCTGATTCTGACGGTTTTCAGGACGAATAACCTGCTTCTGCTCTGGGGAGACCGTCTGGTTTCCTCTTTCGGTCTGACCAGCGCCCGATGGCAGATTTTGGGGGCTATCGTTCATGCAGAGCGGTCCCAGCCGGTTGCATGGCTTGCGCGCGATCTCGGAGCCAATCGCCAGAATGTGCAAAGGATTGTTAATGATCTGCATCATGAAGGGTTGGTTGTTTTTGCCCCCAATCCTCACCACAGACGGGCACATCTTGTCGTTCTTACGGAAAAGGGACGTGAGATTTATGATGCCGCAATTGGGGTTTACACGCCACGCGTGAATGCTTTGGCGGAAGAAATGAGTATTGATGATATTCAAGGGGCATATAATTTAATGGAGACATTAAGATGTCATATCGAACGTGATTTAGATATTAATAAATGATAAATAATGTATTATTCCGTAATTATATAAAGAGCGGCTGGCTCGTCTGAGCGAGCTTGGCGATCAGTTTGAAGTGTTTTCCCGAACTGTAAATTTTTAGGTGTTGCTATGACATCGGTCGCCAGACCGTCGGGGTTAAGCCTCACGTTACGAGCCCACAGGGTGTGCGGGGGATGAAGGGAAGAGGTTCGACCGACAGGGCGATCAGGTGAATGTTCCTTCCGCAATGCTGTGGGCAAGCCGGACGACCAGTGCGTCTTTGCCATCACAAAGCACTTCTAGGTGTCAGGTTGTGATACATCATTGGGATAATCGATGATTTTATCGATTTGTTTTATGAGGTCACGATGGGCTGGTTTGACGTAATCAGGATTACGGGCTGGGGGATGTTTTTCAAGCAACGACGTGATGCGCTGTGCGGGAGTTATGTCGCCCAGAACACGCTGCGGGCGATGATTGTAAGCGGAACAGAAGCCTCTGAGTAGAATTTTCAGATCCTTATGGTTTGAGACACAGATCGGCAACACCTCTGTCGCGACACGGCCACTGAAGCGTTCGACCATTCCATTGGTCTGAAGGGAGTAAGCTTTGGTCCGGCGTCGGTCGATTCCCGTATCATGACAGGCTTTTTCGAAAACCTTTGCTGTAAAGCAGGAACCACGATCGGTCAGAATATGGATGATTCGGAAAAGAAAGGCGGTTTTGGCAGCTTTGAGGAAATCGACGGAATTATCGGTATTCTCCGCGTCATAGACGGCCAGATGGATCGAGCGAGAGCATCTATCAATGGCGACATAGAGAAAACGTTTCCACCGTTCTCCATCTGCTGTCTGCAATTTAGGCAGATGTTTCACATCGATATGGACATAACCAGGATCGTAAGTAATCCCGGAACTTTCCCTGTCCACGCACAGGTTCGGCTTTTTGCGCAAGAGGTAACCTGTTCAGTCCGGTATCTTTCAGAATACGCCAGATATTGTCCCGTTTCAGATGTGGCAGGAAATGCCTCGCGACGAAGGTCAGATCATCCAGACCGAAACCGGTCGCACGCCGAAGCTAACAGATAATGGCACGCTCTTCCTTCGAGGCTTTCCAGGCCAGTTTCCATGGACGGCTGCTGCGGTTCTGGCAGGCGTCTGAATCACGCCTGCGCCACTTGCGAACAGTTTCATTGCTGATCCCATAGCATTCGGCGAGCACGGATGTCGGTTCTAACGAACGCGCTATGTCTGCCCGGATGGCCGGTGTCGTGCGTGCCTAAGGATGGATCTGAAGCATCATTCATTCTCCCTGCAGACGGAAGAAAACCATGGAGCGTAACGCGGTATTGCACACGTTACATCATCCCAATAACGTCTCACAACCTGACAGCCTAATAGAGAGGGCTGAAACAGACGCCCCCTGAAAGAGCCTGTCGTTTGAATAGAACAGGCATTGAATTGACCTTAAAAAAAACTGTGAAAATTGAGTTGAGTTAATAATTTCGTGAAATGGGTAACCTATAATTCACGTGTAAATTTAAGCGACAAGATTTTCGGTGGAGCATCTAAATTTTAACCCAATTTTACTATGACGTTGTCAATCCGGAGTAAACCTTTGTCCTCTGGCCATGTGCAAAATATATCACGTCCCAATTCTGCCTGACCTGTTGCAGTAATATTTAAATGAAAGTTTTTCACCCTGATGCCACTTCCATTGGGTGCGGTGTCAGGTCGTATTGAAACAAGCTGACGGTGGCGTCAGAAAGAGCAAAAAGCATGCCCCGAGTTTTGTGCGGAGGCAAAAATAATGCCGTCCCTATAATGGCAAGAAGGGCCCTTGTGGTTAAAGCGGGCCAAAGCAATTTCCTGAGCGACAGTGTTTTTCCATGAAGTGGGATTTCTTGCTTTCTATGCTTTCGATTGCTAGGTAAATCTATTCCACTAAAAAATAATGAATTATAATTTTTACAACGATAAAAATATGTGCTTATTTTTTATATCTGATTTCATTATGTGATTCTGAGGTGAACTTATGATGCTCCAGTTTGGCCAGACTGCGCCTGATTTCGTGCAGGACAATCCATTTTCATTCATGGATCGGGACTGCCTGGGGCATCCTGTTCAGCCATCCGAAAGATTTTATCTCCGTCTGCACAACGGAGCTTGGTGCGGTCGCCCATCTTGCGTCCGAATGGGCTAAACGAAATACCAAGGTGTTGGGCTTGTCTGTTGACGGGCTGAAAGATCATGCGGCCTAGGGAGGACGTGATCATTGCTCCCTCCATTAGTGATGAGCAGGCGAAAACGCTTTTTCCTCAGGGATGGAAGACTCTCAGACCGTATCTACGGTTAGTGAAATTTTCATAAAACAAGCACAAATAGACTGGTCAAAAGGGGATTATCAGAGTGCGACACAATGTTATCAAGCGGACGTCTGAAGCAAAATACGCAAGAACCATGCATTCTGCAGTCAAAAGTAAAGCTGTGTCACAGTCGCCATTTTTGCGACAGAACTTGGTGAAGCAAAGAGCCCCATCTTTACAGAGCCAAGTCGGGAGTGATGACAGAGTGCCTGATAATATTGTTCGGCATCTTTCCGCGTCTCTCACCGCATTTGAGCTTGTTGTCGTGCCAGGTTTAGATGGTTCTGCCCGTCATCATTGGCAGTCAATGTGGCAGAATTTCTTTCAGGCTAAAGGAATTTCTATCAGGAGAGTTAATCAAAAAATCTGGTCGACGCCTCATTATAACCGTTGGATTATGACTCTAGTTTCTACGGTTGAAAAGAGTAGGAAGCCGGTTTTGCTTGTGGGTCATAGTCTGGGATGCATTCTGATTGCCCATGCTGTTGAACAAGGGCTTTTACCAGATACCGTCGCCGGGGCTTTGTTGGTTGCGCCTGCTGATGTCGAGAATGGGCCTACACAGGATATTTCTCGTGTTGCAGCTTTTAGTCCGGTACCGATCTCACCGTTACCTTTTCCGGCCCTGGTTGTTGGTAGCCGTAATGATCCATGGTTGAGTGTCACGCGAGCTCGCATGTTTGCCAAGCACTGGAATGCTTCTTTTGTTGATGCAGGTCGTAAGGGGCATATCGGCAATCAGAGTCATCTTGGGTGCTGGTCAGATGGTTTGATGTTTTTGGATCGGCTGACGCAGACCGTTTTAATAGAAAAAACAGGTTTACGGTACCCCCATAAAAAAACACTGCAATAAGTGGATTATGATGATTTTTTGTAAAATTCATCTTCTATAGGCTCTTTCCTTGTGTCGGTGACATGTAGATCAATGATATTAAAGAAGAATTATATATTAAAATATAACACTATATTATTATAACTTTCAAAGTATAGTTCTTAATGAGGTGATTTTCACTATGGCTATATCGCTTTGTGTTGTATCCAGAGTAAAGCACAGTATTCTGCATATTTTTAAATGGATGATCCGTTTTTTACCTGAGTGTATGATCTGAGAAATCATTTCCAGAAAATAGTCTTTAAAAACGGTTTCGAAAGTAATGACTCACAATGGGTGATCAGATTTATGTGTCTCGTGAACAAACAACGGACAAAGAACATTTATTGTCAGCTATCAACGCAGCCGGAAAAATTGCCCCTCAGACTGTATGGGATATCCTGAAAGTAGATCCTAATCCACTTCTGAAGGATTTACTGGAAAGAAGTGGTGGCGAAAATATAAATCCAGAAGAAAAATTTTCTATGGTTCTGTCATTATGTTTGTCAGAAAAATTATCGTTAGAAAAAGAAGAGATTTTGCGTCTTTATAGTTTTTTTCAGGAGTTTTATATGGTGTGTCCGCATCTTGTTACTGCTGCGTGTTCTGATCTAACAGCTTTATATAATCGGAATCCTGCAATGCATGATTATGGAACGGCTTTTTTAGAATTTAAAGGATATCATGCTCTACAATGTTACCGTGTTGCACATGGTTTGTGGGAAGAAAATAGGTTAACGGCAGCCAGGTTTTTTCAAAGCCTGATTTCGGAGCGATGGAACATTGATATCCATCCAGCCGCTGTTTTGGGTGAACGTCTTATTCTCGACCATGGAACAGGAATTGTGATTGGCGAAACAACTATTGTCGAAAATGATGTTGTGCTCTTTCAGGGCATAACACTGGGAGGTACTGGAAAAGAGACAGGGAAGCGCCACCCAACTGTCCGGCAAGGTTCAATAATAGGACCGGGCAGTAAAATACTGGGTGATATTGAAATCGGACAGGGTGCAAAAATAGGAAGCGGGTCAGTTGTTGTGAAAAATGTTTCACCCTTCACGTGTGTCTTTGGTAACCCAGCACAGGTGGTAGGACAGCATACTCATTTGCCCGGACTGACATTCGATCTATCTCTTCCTCCTATTGACTACATATAATAACAATAAAAAACGTGATATATTAAATTCACTTTTGTATACGTTTTTTATTGACGTTTGGTGTAAGGGTGTTACGGTCAGAGTTACGGTTTCCTAATTTAGGTATACCAGGTAATATTCTGGAGCGAAAAAATGGTTCATCCTGTTCGTCCACAAATACGATGTTGTTAGATATCTATAAAAATAAATAAGCGTGTTCTTTATAGTATTAAAAATTACAGGATATATTTGTTCATGACTGACATTCAGCCTACATATTCAGGCGCGTCTGCGCTTGATCGTAATTTGTCCGCAAGGCAGCTTTCAACAGCACATGTTACCCGCGTTCAGAATCTGGAACGTACGCCTCGTTGGTTACACCGGCTTTTGCCATGGGTTAATGTTGGGGGCGGTGTTTTTCGTGTTAACAGGCGTCGCATCATCTCATCGCGATTTGCCGGTGTGGTTTTTTCGGGGCAGGGAAATAGTATTGCTCCTACTTCTGAAAGTCTGTCTTTTTTTCCAGGTTTTTCAGGTCAGGATCTGGAAGATATTCAGGTTATCAGTAAAGCATTCAAGTCTCAGAAGCTGTCTGCTGGTAAAGAGTTTTCGATTGAGGATGGCAGTCTTCTGATTGTCGTGAATGGGCAGGTTCAACAGAAAGCGACTACACCAGAGGGACGACAAGTCAGGAATCTGTTTTTGACTGCCGGTCAAAGCGGTATTGTGCAGCATAATGCACACTATGGTCCGCTTATTGCTACGGGAGATACGACGGTTGTTACGCTGTCACCTACTCTGGCAGAGAAATACCCTTGGTTAACTGATGCATTTGAGCAAATCAATCGGGAAGGGAGGGCGAGCGCAGGTGTAAATAAATATGGAGAGTCAGCCATTCAGGTTCTTTCCAGTGTTGATGGTGAGCCCAAACTGCCTACAACGTTCGTGGATTATCAGGATCATCCACGCGAATATTATCTGCATTCCCTGCAAACTGTCCTGCGCACCCATACGCGTATTACCGATCTTTATAGCAACGAGTTCGATCAGCTGCGTGAGCAGGTTAGGGTGGTTATCGATGTCATTCGGGAGCGTGAAGAGTGGGAGCTTCTAAACAATCCTGAATTCGGCTTGCTGCGAGAGACTGCGATTGCCCAGCGTCTTCCAACGCGAAATGGCCCGCCGACACCGGATGATCTGGATGAGCTTCTTACTAAAGTTTGGAAAAAACCTGGTTTTTTCTTGGCACATCCCAAAGCCATTGCGGCCTTTGGCCGTGAGGCAACACGTCGAGGCGTTCCGCCGCCAACAGTCACTCTTTTTGGTTCACCTTTTCTAACATGGCGTGGCATTCCTCTTGTTCCGTCAGACAAAATTCCGGTTTCTGAATTTGGGGAAACCAGCATTCTGTTGCTTCGGGTCGGTGAGGAAGAGCAGGGTGTCATCGGGTTGCATAATACTGGCATTACAGGCGAGGTCGAGCCGGGCCTTTCTGTGCGCTACAGCGGGACGGACCAGTTCTCGGTCGCATCTCATCTGATCACACGCTACTTTTCCGCTGCTGTTCTGGTTGAAGATGCCATTGCCCGGCTTGATAACGTGCTGATTGGAAATTACTATGACTACGCCCCCTGATGTTAGCGATGCGCCACCCATCACGGCGCATCAGACTCTTCTTGTTCGTGCCTTTCAGGATGTTCTGAACGAGGGGGTGGCTGGCGCTGCTCCCTTTGGCCACCAGCAGCTTACGGCACCAGCATTTGCGTCAGGAGCGGATGTGTCTGGTTACGAACCTGTATGGTCAAGAACGCCAGTGACAGCCCCCGCGTCGCCAGACACTCAGTTTGGCGCTCTTTCCGAAAAAGCTGTTTCACCGTTTTTCTCTGGAGCATTCTCGCTGCCAGTCCGGCCTTCTGTAATGCATCTGCCAGAAGAGGGTTCAGCCAAGCCTTATTTTTTGCAGGATAAATCACATATTACGGGAAAAATACTGTCTGCATATGATATCCGGCAGATTAAGAACGATTTTCCTATTCTCAATCAGTCGGTCAACGGACATAAGCTGATCTGGCTGGATAATGCTGCGACAACGCAAAAGCCACGCGCTGTGATTGATGCGACCTCTCATTTTTATGAGCGTGATAATTCAAATATCCATCGTGCAGCGCATACTCTCGCAGCGCGCGCCACAGATGCGTTTGAAGGAGCACGGGAAAAGCTCCGGCGTTTTATTGGTGCGCGCGAGGCTGCGGAGATTATTTTTGTTAGAGGCACAACGGAAGCTATCAATCTGGTAGCGCAAAGCTACGGCCGTGCCAATATTGGTAATGGTGATGAAATTCTGATCACCACAATTGAGCATCATGCTAACATTGTGCCATGGCAATTGCTGGCCAAACAGACAGGAGCCGTCTTACGGATTGCTCCGGTGAATGATAAAGGTGAGCTACTGCTTGAACAGTTTGCAGCCCTTCTATCCGGGCGAACGAAAATTGTTGCGGTGACGCATGTTGCCAATGCGCTGGGTACGATTAATCCGATTGAGCAGATTATTCCCTTAGCGCATGCATATGGTGTGCCTGTTCTGGTGGATGCTGCGCAATCCTCCCCCCATTTGCCGCTGAATGTTGCGGCTCTGGATGCAGACTTTTTGGTGCTGTCTGGTCACAAAGTGTACGGTCCGACCGGGATTGGTATTCTGTATGGTAAACGTGCACTCCTTGAGGCCATGCCGCCCTGGCAGGGTGGTGGGCATATGATACGGGATGTCACGTTTACTCATACGGAGTTTCAGGGACTGCCCGAGAAATTTGAGGCGGGCACGCCGGACATAGCCGGGGCTGTTGGTCTGGGAGCTGCGGTAGATTATCTGGAGAAGATAGGTCTGCCAGCCATTGCAGCACATGAACATGCTTTGCTTGAGTATGCCACTTCTGAATTTGAGCGCCTACCGGGTGTCAGGATTATCGGCACGGCAGCGGCCAAGGCAAGTGTTTTGTCTTTTGTTGTCGAAGGGCATGATGTTACGGACGTGGCAAAATATCTGGATGGTTATGGTATTGCCGCACGTTCCGGTCATCACTGCGCGCAACCAGCGCTTCGGCGTTTCGGTGTGGAGGCGACGGTTCGGGCATCCTTCGGTCTTTACAACAGTTTTGAGGATGTGGATGCTCTGGTCTCTTCGCTCAGGTCACTGATAAGGCACTGACATGACACTTGCAGTTCTGACTGCACTGGGCGGCGGTCTTCTGATAGGGAGTGCCGCCGTTTTTTTGAAGGCCGCAACAGGGCATATTCTTGGCGTCAGTGGTATTCTGGGTCATGCCTCCTCGTGCTCCGCAGGGAGCTGGCGGTGGGCGTTTCTCGCTGGTGTGGTTGGTGCAGCGGTTGTCATGCGCGGTATGGGTGTTTTGGTACCAGCAAGTTTCAGCCAGTTGGGATGGGAACGTTTGCTGGTTGCGGGGCTGCTGACAGGAGCAGGAACCAGACTGGCCAATGGGTGTACCAGTGGTCATGGCGTGTGTGGGTTGGGAAATCTGTCCGGGCGTTCTTTGATTGCGGTTCTGGTTTTTATGGGAACAGCCGGGTTTGTTGTCTTTCTTCAGCACAACAGGAGCTGGCTTTCATGAAGACTATGGCGGCCGCGTTCTGTGGCTTTATTTTTTCTCTTGGCCTGATGGTTTCAGGGATGGCAGATCCTGCCAATGTGTTGGGCTTTCTGGACGTGACAGGCGCGTGGAACTCTCTTCTGGCTTTTGTCATGGGAGGTGCTGTTGCTATCACGCTTCCCGGTTTCTGGTGGCTTCGGCACAGGCAGCTTACGGGGCGGCCTTCTGATGATGCGCTACTTTGGCCGAAGCGCTGGCCGCCAGATGCGCCGCTTGTGGCAGGTGCCATCCTGTTTGGTGTTGGCTGGGGACTGACTGGCGTTTGCCCCGGCCCGGCTCTTGTTCTGCTCGGCCTGGACGGTTGGAAAGCATGGCTTCTGGTTGTGAGCATTTTGCTCGGTTGGAAAGGTACGCAGTACCTGCAAAACAATCATATGTGATAAAGCAATAGATTGTCTGCCTCGCTTGTTGCGTAAGCAGACAATCGGTATCAGGAACCTTCTGGTTAATACGGTCAAGGTGGGGGGTCGAAAAACTGGACTTGTGCCGGTTTTATGTCGGCTAGGAAATGCTAATGCCGTCCAGATATGAATGGCGTCGACGTGGATTGTAGAAACCATAGATATACTGGAAGATGGCAGCAGTCGTCTGACGACGGGTTAGTCAGTTTTGCCTCCAGAGCCATTGTCCATTCTGATAGCCTCTGGCCTACCGCGCCATTCCATAACCTGTTCCATGCAGCGGACCATCCGATAGGTCGGCAAAGAAAAATCAACCTCAATCACCAATCTTTCACGATTGAAGTCATCCAGGATGTTCAGGAGCCGAAAAGCAGGTTCATCCATCAGACAGTCCGCCATGAAATCCATGGACCAGGCCCTGTTTGGAATATCTGGGACCGCCGATTGCTTTTCAGGCTTTTCGCGAACAAGGCGCCTACGCAGTTTAATCCGCAGGTTGAATTCCAGATCCCGATAAATCCGATAAACCCGCTTATGGTTCCAGAGATGTCCCTGCACATTGTGCAGATACAGGAAACACAGACCAAATCCCCATCTCCTATGAGCCTGTGTCAGTCCCGTCAGCAGATCGGCAATCCTGTCATTCTCCTCTGCCAGTCTTGGACGATAGCGAAAGCAGGTCTCGGATATCTCAAAAATCCGACTGGTCAGTGCAATGCTGCCCCGTGATGTGCCACAGCCTGTGCGGCTAGTTTCTGGCGCTGGGCTGGCTGCTTCATTTGTTCCCCAAAGCCTCCTTCAGAATCTCATCATTCCATACGCTGAGAAAATTCTCATTCAAAAACCACTCTTTTTGTGGCGGGATTGCCCTCGTAACTACGTGCAAGTTTTGATACCAAACGGTAAAAGCCACCTTCATGGATGGCTTTTTTACGTCTAAATAGCCACGTAGGGAGATATTCAGGCTTTCTAAGCGTAACTTTCTCAATAAGAAAGGGCATAAATATGCTAAAAAGGAGAGATTCAACTTATGATATTTAAAAATGGTAGGTTTTGAATATTCATGTTGGCCAGAAAACTTAGTGGGTATTGATATCTCGCTTCCATGTAAAGACACCGTACATCGCAAGTAAGGAAAATACAGTATATAGACTAGCTGTTAAAAAATCTGTGCGGTATAAAAAAAGCCACGCATATATAAAGTCGACAAAAATCCATAAATACCAGTTTTCCATATATTTTCGTGTTGTCCATAAAGAAGCCAAAAGACTTAAGCACATCAAGACTGAGTCAATATAAGGTTGTGGATCATTCGTGAAATGAGAAAAACCCCATCCAACGGGAAGACCAATACACGCGGTTAACACTACCTGAGTTCTGAGATTTCTGGGTATGAGTGAGTGGAAATGGCTTTGTTTTTTTGGAGCTTTTTTGGGAGTTCTCCATGAGTACCAACCATATCCAAGAATGATGCAATAGATAGCTTGCAACAGCATGTCGCCATAAAGGTGCCAGAGATAAAATTGGCGCAGGTAGAGGATGACCCCAACCATGCCAACCGGCCAGCACATCATGTTCCGTCGGGCCGTAAGCCAGACCCCTGTGATATTGATAGCAACTGCTGCGGCTTCCAAAGAAGGCACGTTTTTTTTCTCACGTTTGATGATGAGGACGTAAATTCACGCTGGATTTGTCACCAGTGGCAGTTCAGGGTTTGCCGACCATTCCTGTAATGACCCATCATAAAGAGTGGTATCAAAATGCCCGACAAGTGTGAGAGCGACCGCGACAACGGCAGCAGAAATACCGCCCCCGCAATACAGAACAAGAGGAAGGGCCTTGTGTGTGAGCAAGGGTTGAAGAATGCTCCGCAACTCTGGAACGCTTTTGTACAAACCCTGCTCGTTTAATAGGCTGCGTGCAGGTAAATTCAGACTGTGGGGAATATGTCCGCGCCTGCTGTAGCGGGTTGGAGTTGTACCATCGAACACGCTTTTGGATAAGGCGCAGACAAGCGTGCCCTTTTCCGTTCCGTCGGCAATACGTAGCACGCGTTGACGGTCGCACCAAAGCTGGGGCTGGAGGGTAAAAGTGGCATGCGACCTTTCCCTTCTGTTGATATTATCGAATTGGGGTAAGCTCTTTTTTGTGGTGGTTGGTTGCTCCGCATTTTGCCATGCGCTGTATCCACCATCCAGAATACGTGCGCTAACACCAACGCTGCGAAGCATCCACCAGAGGCGCGCTGCCCAGAAACCATCGGTTTTATCGTATAAAACGGGCGTGATCTGGGGCGTAATGCCTTGTGTTGCAAAGCGTATGGCCAGCTCTTCCAGGGGAGGAAGGGCAAAGCTGAAAGATTGGGATGTATCGGCAAGGTCGTGCGTCAGATCCAGATGTTGCGCGCGGGGAATATGGCCTTCACACCATTGCGCTCGACCAGATTCAACCCGGTAATCTCTGTCAAACCGGGGGGAGGGGAGTACTACACTGGTATCAAAAAGAGCCAACGTAGGGTCTTGCCTGCGCTCGGACAGTTCAGCAACGCTGATAAGGGGAGATACGGAATGTGCCATGTTGGTTATGCGGCCTTGCTGCCAAGTGTATGAAGGTGCCTGATCAGGCGTTGTCCTTGCGGTGAGGCAAACCAGTCGGCATGCCCCAGAAGGTAGGTATTGTAAGCCAAAGCGGCATTTTGTCTGTCGTTCAGAAGGCCGGCAAAATAGTCTATTTCGCTGAGTGCAAAGTCAGTGTGCACAATGGGGAGTATACCGGCCAAGGCTTGTATATCTGTAGTGCTGAGTGGCGTTATGCTGGAATAACCAGCAAGTAATGCTTCCAGTTGATCCAAATTTGCAGTGGGGGCAACGCCATTTTCCATATCCAGCCAGGAGATTAGATTACGCTCTATGGCGGTTGCGAGGTCGAATAATGCGGAACTTTTACTCGCCAGACCAAAGTCTAGAACTGAGGAGACTGTCCCGTTTGATCCGGCAGCAGACCAGAGCAGATTGGAGGCATGCCAGTCTCCGTGTGTCCAAAGCCGAGGGGCTGCGTGCAAAATGGCATGCGCGTTAGCATGGTATGGTGCAAGCAGGTGTGTCTGAATATCGTGTTTCCAGTTCCGTTCGTGCAGAAAGCTGGCCAGTCCGGGGCGAAGGTGCAAATCTGCGCCAAGAGCCTGCAAGGGGTCTGGCTGGCGGATCAGCCTGTCGTCGGAGACAAGCAGATGTGTGCTGCGGGGGGGCGCGTTGTAATGCTTGAGTGCTTTATGCACCCGTGCCAGCATGGTGCCCGCAGCATAGGCGTGACCTGTATTAAAAAACGGGGTCCATGACGTGCGGTCCTGATAGAGGTCCAGCCCGATGGCGATGTCATGCACTTCATAGGTCCATCCATTGTGGAGGACCATTGTTTTCCCGCTTGTTGTTTCTAGCAAAGAAGCAACGGGAATATCCTGCTGCTTCAGGTGCCCGATAAGGGCATGTTCCTCTTCCAGATTGCGCGGTGTACGCAGGGCATGCCCATGGCGTTTGACAAAAAGCATACCACGGTCGGTTCTTATTGTGGCGGCCGCAGAAAAAGGGCGTGGGCTGCGCCACAGAATGGCTTGCAGTGTGCCCGCGCGTGGAAAATGGTGCAGAACCTCCTCAAGTTCTGTGTCTTTTATATCAGGCCAGTCTGATTCTTTGCGGGTGGTACCCATGCCATGTGTATATGGGGCTGCCATTACATATCCGCTCATGAATGTTCTTGTACGGAGTGACGGAAATCTTGTTCAATAACCGCTGAACGCCAGATATTCCTGTCAGACACAATAGCGTTTTTTGCCAGCCAATGTGTGTATTCCTCCATAACGTCCGGGCGTAGTTCTCCCCATTTTCCGTTGTGCAGCCATGTTGGTGCAATGGCTGTAAGGGACTGGCTGAGTAGTTCAGTAGGAAAATATGGTGTTGCCAGTTCATAGGCGGAAAGAGCAGAAAGCGGGTTTTGTGCTGCTGCCAGAAACCCTTTTTCAGATGCCTTGAGAAATGATCGGACTTTGTCAGGTGTTGTCTCGATTATCTCATCACGGGTGCATAGAACATAGCTGTGGTAAGCAGGTGCCCCTAGTTGCCCTAACGGCCAGACAAGACGCTCCTCCTGCGGAATGGAACTGTCCATCAGTGCTTCCCATGCCCAGTATCCTCCAAAGCTGGCGTCTGCTAGGTCATTTTGTAAATCTTCTGGATGAAACTCCCGGAATTGAGAGTTTACAATTTTGACGGCATCAGGGTCTCCACCATCGGAAGAGACAAGGTGCCGGATCATGGCAAGCCCCCGAGGCGTGGGGTTCATGGCGAGTTTCCGTCCCGCCAGATCACGTGGGCGGTTAATGTTTTTACTTTTAAGAGTCTGTATGGTTTCCAGCGCACTATGGTTTATGGCGGCAATGGCCCGCAGTGGTTCCCCACCATCACGCCGGACTAAAAGCCTGTTGACTGGTGCAACGGCAAAGTCAGCACGGGCCTGTAGCAGGTGTTCAAGGGAATCACCGTGCCACGGGTCTGGCACAGTGATATGCAGGTCCAGTCCATTTTGTTCATACCATTTTTGCTGTCGGGCAAGGTAGAAGCCTGCCGAGTTTGGCCATGGATGGAAATATTCCAGTACAAGGCATGTTGAATAAAGATTATGTGACTGTGACATGTCTTAAAAACCTGTGGAAATAGTGGCAAGTGCTGCAAAACCGCTGCCAATGTAGTAGCTGGGGGCGCTGCCGGAGATGGTGTTGCCGTGGGTGCCTGTGGTATCCCGCGCGTTCAGCGTTGGGCTGGCTACCCCGGAAAGATAATGCTCGTTGGTGATGTTGATGAAGTTCATGCGTATTGTGGGCTGGTGCAGGTGATAATGATCTGAAAAGCGATACCCAATGGCCAGATCGCCAGTCGTGTGGTCTGGCATGCGCTCATCGTTCATGAATGTTGCATATTGGTGCCCGGTATAGTGTACTGTTGCGACACCAAAGAGATGACCATCATCATAACTCAGGCCGATGGCGGCTTGCAGTGATGGGCTGCGGACAGCAGTGTGGCCCTTAGTCGGCAGAATATCACCTTCTGCGCTAATGTTATTGTCGATGGTCGCATGTAGGTACTCGCCCGACACATAGGGGCTAAAGTGATGCCACGGCTTTAAACCGACCTCTACATCCACCCCGCGCGATGTCTGTCCACCTGCATTCATGGTTGTCGTAATGATGGAGCCATTTTGGACTGCAAGAGTAGAAATCTGACGATTTGTAAAATTGTAATTAAAGAGCGTCAGACTTCCTACAAGCCAGCGATTGGATAGGCGGTAGCCTAACTCTTCCGAGATGGAGTATTCGTCACGCAGATTATGGCTTCCCGCAGTGACAAGACCGCCTGAAGAAGGATCATAAGCGTTATAGAGTGCAGTTTGATCGGGCGCTCTGAAGTTTGTGGTAGCATTGAAAAATATCTGGTTATGATCATCAATATGCCAGCGCAGGCCCAGTCTGGGCAGTGGTTCCATGCTATTGGACCCAACTCGATATTGTGGGCCGGGCACGTTATTGGTGCCAGAGCGGTTGAGCATGACAATTTTGAAGCCCAGATCTATGAGCAGTCGGTCATGTAGGAGTGAGATATGGTCCCCTGCAAACAGTGCATTACTTTGGGAAATGGTATGAAAACTGCCTCCTAGCAACTTTTGACCGTTAGCAAGATGAATCTGGCTGTTCGAGTTTTTTGCCCAGATGTCAGCTGAGGAGCCATTGGTTTGCACGGTGGTAAAAGGCTGCTGTTCGTTATCGTCGCCGTAGTCGTACCAATAGCCGAAGACAAAGTCGTTCCATGCCTTTTTATAGTGCAAGGCAACAGTAAACCCGGAGCGGTAGCTGCGTTGCGTGTAGTTTGCTCGCACAACTGCTTCTTCATTCTGTGCGCCAGGCAGATTCAGCGTATCTGGCAAAGTTTGCGTGCCCTGATAAAGGCCACTCTCGCTCAGAATAGTGCCTCCGGGAGCATTGCCATAAGCAAACTGGGCGTAGGGTGTGCTATCAAGTGTCAGGCGGTCAGTCAGACGCAAATGGACAGGTGCCCCTGCATAAAGTGTTCGTTCCGGCTGGCGCCATAGGCGCCAGTAATTGGCTCCGTTGTTCTGGTTGGAAGCATCGTAACGAGCTAGCAGATTGTTAGCGCCTCCAATGCCATCGCTTTTCCAGCTTTCCATACTGGCCTGAGGGTAATAGCTGGTAATAGTGCTGTTAAAGGAACCGAGAAAGCTGGCATGGTTGCCTTGCCCCCATTCCTTAAGAAATTTAAAATCAACGTGTTGTTTTTCGTCACGTCCTGGGCCGCGCCAGTTGTCCGTCGCGCCGTGGGAGTATGAGACAAAACCCCGTAAGCCCGTGTGGGCAATATCTCCTGTATCCATCCGTATGAATTCACGGTTGGTGTTGTAGGAGCCGTAAGAGACACTGGCAAAACCCCCGGCTTTTTTAGTCGGATTACGAAAACTGAGCTGCATAAGCCCGCCCGCAGCGTTAAGCACCGGACTGTCTAGATTGGATGAACCTTGGGCTAGAGCAATTTGCTGATAATTTTCGCTATCAGCAAATTGACCGGGGTAGCCGCTGGAGTATGCCACATCGTTCAGTGGCATACCTTCGAGCACATATCCGATGGAATCCCCACCAAGGCCACGCACACTGATGTCCGTGCTAGGCGAAAAACCAAAGGGATCAGATGTCGCAACGTTTGCGCCGGGCAGGAGGGAGGCGAGCTGAAAAGCTGTCGCCATGGGCGCTTGCTTGTCCATAAAATCGCGGTCAACCGTGCTAACGGCTTTTACCCCATCCTGTTTGTGAATAAGTCCTCCACCGGGCTGGTAGCCATGTACAGTGTTGGCTAGGCCTGTGATGACAATATTTTCTGTCGTGCGGCTTGGCTTGATGGGGGTAGCGGGCGCTACTCTGGCAGGTTTTCTGGGCGCAACATTATGTGCTGTTGCGAGAGGTTGTGGCGCAGAGGCGCTGTTTGCAGCCTGAACGGATGCAGACATAATAAGCAGGCTACAAGCAGAGACCCCGGCGCACAAAAAAGATTTGCGTCTTTTGACAAGAGGATGAAGTGCCAACAATGCGGTGTGGGCATTGTTCATGCGGGGTTTTGGCATAAGATTCTCACGGGTATATTCACTTTATTTTTGTGTGATATATAAAAATACCAACTAAAAATAGATATTTGTGTTCTGCTCTGTTATTCAACTATGGAATAGTGGATTAAATATATACCGGTTTATGGTGGGTAATATGAATATGGAACACCTTCGTGCCTTTCTTTGTTTGGCAGAAAGGGGAAATTTCTCGGATGCTGCTCGCGACATGGGCATGTCACAACCGTCATTAAGCAAAAAAATCCGTCGGCTAGAAGACGTGCTGGGGGCTGATCTTTTTATGCGTACTACGCATCAGACAAGCTTAAGTGCTTTCGGACGAAATTTTTTGGATGAAGCCCGTAATCTGCTCGACCATTCAAACCGTGTCATGGAGCGAGGGCAAAAGTTAGCCCGAGGGCGTGCGGGAACAATACGGATCGGGTTTACTTTTTCAGTCATGGATCTGCTAACGACTATTTTGCCACAATTTAGCGAAAATGACGGCAGGTTTGATATTGTGCTGGAAGACATGTCATCCGGGGAGCAGGAACATGCACTTAAAACAGGTCAAATAGATGTGGGGTTTATGCGTCACGGACGCAATGAGGAGTTGAACTTTCTTTCCTTGACGCATGATAATTTGGTGTTGTTGGTGCCTCGTGATCGTCATGATATTGTAGGACTTGCAGATATATCCAGTTCAAATTTACCATTAGTACGATTTAAAAAAACATTTTCATACGGAATCTATGATCGGACGGAGCAGATATTAAATGCGAGTTTAGTACAGCCTGCTTATACCTTATGGTTTAATGAGAGTCTCAGTGTCATTCAGGTTGTGTGCTCAGGCTTGGCATGTGCAATAATCCATCGCTCCAGTTTATCTATACTGTCTGAAACAGAAAAAAACTTTACCGTTCATGAGATAAGACATCCGTCTGCTCGGTGGGAAGTGGGTATGGCTACGTACGATGTCGGAATTAATCCAGCACGGGATATATTTCGTCAGAAAATTTTTTCTTATTACAATTTAGAGAAGTTTGTATAATTTCTTAAGTTATTTAGTGTTAACGTTTAAGATTGGAAGTAATATTAGAATAATACGCGTTTAAATAAAGAATAGTATTTACGTTACCCTTCGACTTGAAGCAAGGCCTGTCCACTGGAGACAGATGATGAAGAAAGTGCGTTTCACGCAGGATCGGATCATTGGGATACTGAGAGAACATTAGGCGGACGTATCTGTGGCCGATCTGTGCAACAAGCACGGGATCAGCGATGCGACGTTCTATACCGAGCGCTCAAAATACGGTGGCATGGTAAGTGTCTGAGATCAAGCAAGCTCATTGAAACCGAAAAAGCACAGCACAGAACACGATAATCGTTGTCCATATCTTTAGATGGTCTGCCTTTCGACGAACACATTAGGCTAGTGCTATCCGTGCTCGCTCACGACACAAAATGCAACGATAACGATTCGGGACAAGCGGACACAGATGGAACTAGCGTCAAAGAATGGCATCCATCAGATGATGATCATCTAATGGATGCATATGGTGGTCGAGGATATGATTGCTCTTTGAGTGATATTTTAAAAAGTAACCTAGAATTTCAACATCGGAAAAATTACTTCAAGAGCATATATGATGAAAACTTTTACCAAACCAGGATAAAGCTTGATGATTTTCCTCATGAAAAACAATATCCTGAATATGAGATATAATAATATTATGAGAACCAGACGGTAAGGTTTCGATAATACGTTTTACCAAAGTCACTGAATCATCAGCAATAACTGGGGATGCTTCTTGATCAACAATCCATTCGTTATCTTTGAATTTTTCTTCCTGTGCAGGTGATCCAGATGCAAAACGGAATGCAAGAGTTCCATGGTCAGGTTTAAGAATTCTGATACTTAATTTACGGTTTTCTAAAAAGCTTCATAAGATCTATTATCTCGGTTAATACAGAATAATAGCGTGGGTGGGGACAGACTGACACTACAAATTTCTGATACTGTAAGCCCATGTCGACCAAAGTGCCCATCGGTAGTTACAAGAAAAACGGGTGCATTCAGCAAGCTCATTGCATTTCGGAATGCTTCTGAAGAAACCTGGTCTGATTGTTTTTTTGGTGACTTTGCTTTCATCATGTAATCTTTCTACTTTAGTGTATGGGTATCGACATGCGTTATATAGTCAGTATCAATCTCACCTACTATGATAGGAAGGTAGATGGACTGTATTAGCTACATCAAGCCAGCTACGGGATACGTAATTGAAGCCCCATTGACACTCAGCCCCTTGATGGCGTGATGCATCATTCTGAACATAATCATTCTGTGTGTTTGTATAAGCTGCTCCCGTAACCTTGCAACTTGCGGTGATTATGTACCATTTTCTCCACGGAGAGTGTAGAGCATATGGCGCGATACATTTATCAGCATCAAGACTGGCCGGACTTTCATTGAGATATAAGCACTATTTTCCGTGGGCAGATGGAAGAGCCACTGCATCACCTGTCCGGATTGTAGGTATGTGGTGAGGAGGGGCCCGAAATTACGGGACAGCTTCGTTCAAACGGGATATACATGATGCATATCCATGAGGAGAAATAGCGGACGCTGACCCGTACGACACTCTTTCTATCCAACCGTTCGCAGGTTGCGTCTGCCGAAGATGGTTGCCTTCGGGGAGCGGGTGCGTGACGTCGTCATTGTGTCCGAAGATTCACGATGGATCATCGCCCCCCGCTGACGTAGCGTGGGATGATTTCTTTGCGGCTCCCGGCGTGGATCTGGGGGAGCGGAACCAGCCGGCCATGCAGGAACGTGAGGCACTTTGAATGCTGCGTTACCTGCTCGATACGAACCTCTGTATCCGGGTATCGCGGGATCGGCCGCAGAGGTTGCGTCCGAGGTTCAACAGTTATGCGGAGGAACTCCGCATTTCGGGCGTGGTTTTGTATGAGCTGCTTTATGGCGCGGAACGCTCGTCATCCCCCGTGCGCACAAGGCGTGAGGTCGAGCACTTCGCGGCAAGGCTGGCGGTGCTGCCATTCGACAGTGAAGCGACCGCCCATACGGCGGACATTCGGGCCGAACTTGAACGGAATGGCCGTATCATAGGTCCGTATGATCTCATGATTGCCGGGCATGCCCGGAGCGGAGGGCTGATTGTGGTGACGGGGAACTTTCGGGAATTCCAGCGGGTGGAAGGTCTTCGAACTGAGGACTGGCTGACTGACACGGTCTGACCGAAAGAGGTCTCAGTGAGATGGAATATTGCTCAAAACGATTGTTTATCAATCGACTATGTCATGCAGCGAACCTCTCTACGAACCCACTGACAAGCAGCAGTTTTCTTTGGTTGCAGGCCCCCGTAACAAGATTTTTTGTTTATTATCAAATATTTATACAGGATCGTGGGCGGCCTTTGGCGTTTCTTCAACGCCAACTTGTAATGCAAGCCCAGCTAGATCCCTAGGCTTGGCGGGGTGCTGCATATATGACCCGCCTCAACAGGCGTCTAAATCACTAGAATAATACATAATGGTGTCCGCGGCGGGATTCGAACCCACGGCCCCAGGA
>NZ_VHOP01000030.1:0-10985 GCF_008704325.1 Acetobacter sp. DmW_125128
GCACGCTTTTATGCACAACAGAAATCACATGCATTAGCCGCTTAAATCAGATAAAAAACGTCTCCACAAAACCCGGGGCAATTCAATACGTTTCTACGGGCGTGCCCGTGATCGACCCGGACATGGCCCAGAGCCGACGCGCGGCTTCCGACGAATTGGCGGAGCCACGGTCACGGACCGGACGATCCTGTGACGACGATGCCGGGTCGGGACGTGGCAGGCTGAGGAACGCACGCGCCTCATCGGCCACGTCGCGGAAATCCACCAGACCGAGGCTTTCGCGGATCACGTCGAGCAGATCGCCATGCTCGGCGGACTGCGCATCCATCCACTTACCGGCCCTGCCATTGGCGGTGTCATGCAGCCGGACAAACAGCGACCGGCCGGGCGTGTTGTGCACATCTCCGACCAGCCAGTAATTGCCGTGACGGCGACCGGCGGACAGATACCGACGGCACACCGCCTCTGCGTTCTCCGCCAGACGGCGGGCGAGATCACCTGCATCATGTCCGGTCATCGGCCCTGCCCTCCTGTGTCGGGATCGCCTCCATCCAGGGCGATTGCCAGCCAGCGATCGGTCGTCATCCATGAAATCGTCCTGCTCCTGCCAAGGTCAAGCAGATGCGCGCCGCCGCTGAAGGCGCCGATCCGGGGACGGGATGCCGTATTGGCCCACTGGAATCCCCATCGGCCCCGCAACCGGAAGGTCCGCGCGCAGCGCAGCACGAATTCCACGACCTGCTGCGGATCACCGGTCACGTCATCGCGCATCCAGAGCCTGGTGCCACCATATTCCGGTTCTACGGAAAGCCGGAACCCGTCAGAGGGCGGATCTTCCGCCGCCAGTTCATCCATGAACGCGTTGTAGAGATCGAGCGCCTTTGCGGCATTGTCCACCGTGCCCACGTCGAGAACGCAGGAAAAATGCGTGAAAAAATCAGCCATCGAAATGACTCCCGAAACGAAAAAGCCCGGCGCAGGGGCCGGGCTCGTAAAAACGTATTGGCGGAAAAGCGTGCAGTCGTTTTTCAGGACGCACGCTCCATCAGCCTGCAGGCCTTCTCTTCCAGATCCAGCCGCGTGTCCTGATTGGCCTTCGTCCGCGCCAGTGCGGTAATGCCCTGCACGAAATCAAACACGCTCTCGGGCTTGCGGCCTTCCTCGTGCAGCACGGTTTCGATGATCTTCGCGGTTTCCGGTTTCGAGAACCCACGACGACGCAGGAACGTTTCACGATCGTCATCGTTCTTCGCCACCAGCGCCCGGCGCGAGGCCTGAATGCCCGAAACGAATGACGCCGGGCTGGCCGTGGCGAAATTTCGGAGCGCCGGTGTCGCCTGATGCACGAAACGGGATGCTGCAAACTTGCTATGCCGGATCGTGATCTGTTCGAAATTCTCTACGCCCCAGAGCATCCTGTTCTGGCACACGCCGCGCAGGTAGAAGGACGCAATGCCGAGACTTTTACTGCCGACTTCCGAATTCCACGCGTAGAAACCCCGGAAATAGAGATCGGGGTCACCATTGGGCAGGCGTCCGGCTTCAATGGGATGCGTATCGTCCACAAGGAACAGGAAGACATCCCTGTCTGACGCATACAGCGTCGTGGTCTCCTTCGTGATGTCCACATAGGGATTATGGGTCATGGTCGCCCAGTCGATCACGCCCGGCACCTTCCAGTTGGTATCGCCTGTGCCGTCGCCGGCGATTTTGCGCACCGCGCCCACCAGTTCGTGGTCCCAGATGCGGCCATAATCGGGACCAGTTACAGCGCGCAGCTCGACACGCCCGTCTTCCGTCTCCAGCGTTTTGACCAGTTCGGCGCGGTGCGATAGCAGGCCGTGCTGCAGGTTGATCGCCGCGAGTGGCGCTGGAAGATTGCGCAGGTAGGACGACGGCGCGCCGACAAGGCTGCACATCTGGCCGAACGACCAGTGAGTCGGTGCAATCGGCTCATTCTGTCCCGGCACGGTCAGGGTCAGACGTTCGGCATTGTCGCGGCTGGCCTCGACGCGAATAGCACGGCTTTCCACCGTGCGGGCCGTGGCCCGGTCCGCACGCGCCAAGGTCGCGGCATGCAGGTCGGACAGCGACAGATAGCGTTCATCGTCGGGTCGCGAGAACCATTCGGACGATACTCGGGCATTGCGCTCGCCACGCGAAGGATCGATCTTAAAGCCACCGGACGCAGCGCCACGGGACGCAGGGGGCAGTATGGTGGTCGTGGTCATGAAAAACTCTCCTCTAATGCCGATTATTCGGCACCAAAGGCGAAGCCGCCCTCTTCCTCTGATCGCCACTTCCCACGCGGGATCCCATCCAACCCCAGAAATACCCAGCCCCTCATCCCGGAACACGGCGTTCCCGTCACCTACCCGAAATCACGACAGCAATGGGGGGGGGGAAAAGCGGAAAGTCTGATGTCAGGAACGGTGAGCAGAGGAATGTCATTTTTTACTGAAGGGGTTGACGCCAAGTGCTCGAAAACGTTGTTTTACCTCGCTATTAATATTTCTATTTACTCTAAGCCTTACCACAGAGCTGGCCTAGTTGGATTCTGCGGGTCTGCTTCGATCTGCAAAGCAAGATCACGACTTGAAACGCGGCGGAGTGCCTCACCAGCTACGAACTGCGCGCGCATTGCCATTACCATCAGTTCCGAACGCGTCATCCCGTGCGAGGAGTAACGAGTACCAACATAGTCCGGAAATTTAGCGACGGCATCACGCAATCTATCATCGTGCATGGTCGAGACCTCACCAATCAATGCGTTTGCTAACTTGTGCAGATGATGCGAGAGCTTTTTATATTGCGGCTCGGTCCAACCACGCACTGCGAGCGCACCTTTGAGCGCTAGCTCGGCAGTAAGACAAATTGTCTGCACTGCTGCATCAGTGTCAACGTTCCCAGATAAGATGCGGGTCGTTGCTGCCAGAGACGAACGAGCATTCGTAAACAATTGGCGTGCATCTCCCCCAACATGCGATAAATCGTCTGTGCCGTAGGCAAAATCCCAAAGATCGGCGACACCATACAAAGCGCGCCACCCTTGTTCGGAATAATGCTGGAAGATTAATTTCAACTCAGTGCGTGATATCTTGATGAAATCGATAGGATTTATAATGAATTTACCAAAACCAAGAGGAATTTCCACCGGATACATTTGGTCGCGAAGCGCCACGCCACCTTCAAACATCACTGGCATAGAGAAATTTCCTGATGGATAAAGATCACGATAGATATCCATCAATGGTTTCCATATCACTTCATCGAATACATTGCATGACAGATTCTGTGCTTTCATCCATTCAATCGCTACATGAAACGGTCGTTGGTGCAGTTTCAAACCCTTTGCAACCAGTTCATCGTCGCAATTACGTACGAATTCCTTGTCGATCTTTTTCATTCTTGATTGCTTTTGATTCCCAGATGAATTTGTCGCCCCACCACGAACCGGTATTGATATCAGCCGGGACTAAGTTTTTCAGGGAGTTAACTGGACCGCGAACGTCTACAAGGGCGGGATGAGCAGAAGGCTCCCCTCGATAAGAAATAGGCATCTGGAGGTTAAAACATGGAGGACAGAAAACCTTCCTTTTTTGGTTAAACTATAAACTGATAATATTGTATATAGAGGGGATAATTTGGAGGATTATTCGGATCCTCCAAATTATGCTTTACTCTACCTGCGCCCCTTCGCGCCTCAGGTCGTTCTACTTGAGGAAGGCGGTAAAGAAGCTGTTACCACCCGGTCCGAAGACATTCTTTCTGTCACTAGTTCAGAGGTAAGAAGAGGTATGACTGCGTCAAGTTGAACCTCTGAGGCCGCGACGATGAAGTGTCTGGCGGTATCTATTGTGAACTGGTTATGGTTGGCGACGTTGACGGGCGCTTGATTGGCATTACCCCAAGCTACCGCAAAACGGTTATCTGGCGATGGTGTTCCAACGAGCATAGCTCTAGGCCCAAGCGCCATAGTGATAAAATTGTGGGGATTTCTGTGCACCGTCCAATCCCTGAACGGCTGTTCGTTTATTAACAAATCTTCCTTAAGTCCCGTAATGATAACGAATCTCCAATTCGCAAACTGCTCGTATTTCGCCTGTAGAGTTTTCCTCATCGTCTCAATGGCCATGCGATGAAGATTTCCGCTATCCACCCCATGTTGCGCCAGAAGCGACATAGCACGATAAGCGTAATATGAGCTTCTAAAGCCCAAAGAAACACACGATCTAATACCTTTTTTGAGAGTTCGGTAAGACGGCTTACGTGTACTTCTACCGTTAGCCGCCTTCAGCAAGTGACCAAGGCTACCTTCATCCCCGGCAAACTCGTTTTCCAAATCATCGTTGCGGCTTCCATCCTCTTGCAATGGAACATAAAGATATTCAACTATTGCGAACGAGGCCTTAGATCCTTGGAAAAATTTTTTTTCCTGCTTAGTGACATCGAACGACCAAATTACTGAACTATTTTTGCGAGTTGTCTGCCAATATTCCAGCAGAGCCCTAGTAACTTGATGATTGTTTTTTTTGACACATTTAGGCATTCATACGCTCACACTGCTATGGTTTCGATAAATAGCGATCAACCAGCATATAGCGACATACCGACCTTAACTCAGAACTGAGAGCATGGTCTAATTCTCTCCGGCATATCTGGGGCAGACGTCTATAAGTGTTGGGACTTCTAGCCTTCGGCTTTGTCAAAGACTGCTGATTTATTCTAGATTAATGACCAATTGAGGAGCGTCATAGAGACGGGATCTTTCTATATCCTTATTATAACCAAGGGACGTTATCGTAACACTAAGCGCGTGTACTATCCGTCGATCTAGGCGCGGGTCAAAGACGACGCTGTCGATCAGATCAGCAGCATTAAAATTGAATGGTACGATGTCACTACCGAGGTATTTTTTGCGTGTATCACAGAACAGGATACGGACTTCATGCTCGTGCCTAAACTCCTCCCTTTTTAACAATAGTGAACGTGCGAACTGAATATTACCTCCTCCGTGAGACAAGTCTGAAAAGCTAAAATTCTTGGCTATGGAGGCGATGTCATTCTGCGCCTTGTATTCAACGCGCCCGATAAAATTTTCTAAAGTAGATATGGTAGCATCTTTGTCGTAAAAACTTCCAAATAGTTTCCCAACGGTAGTCCCCACGCAGACCCCATCCTTATTTGGACTGTAAATCCGCCACATAGCGTCACTTTCCGCAACCGTCGTCCAGCATTGGCCATACCAGCTTTTGCTGATATCGCTGATGTCCACTTCCTGCACACCGCTGAATACTCGGGCACCAAGGAAGAAGTTCTCAAACGGATCGTCCCAAAGCTTCGGCCTGACAAGGACATTTTCGCTTTTTTCGAAGAGATCCAAAACCCGGACCAAAGGAAAAACCCTATAAATCTTCGTATCCATGTCCAAGTCGAACATGTTGTCGGTCATCTTCTGTAGCATTCACGAGTTCCCGGTGGAATTGAACACTTAAGTTTAATGCGGTTTCACGGATAGCGATACATTTAACAGTAACAAGGGAGAGCATAATAATTTGTTCGATCTTTAAGACGAAAATGCGCGTCAGCCGTTCCCTTTCCACCCTTGTCGACCTCGTGTAGCCGCAGTGCTTATGTCTGGTATGCAGCACACTATTCAAACCTCCTCACGTCCGACATGACGCGATAACCGACATTACAATGAAAGACGCGTGACGGAGGTCGTCCCCGCTTCGCAAAGCCAGACTGGCAACTCGCACCTGCATGGTTCATTGTGTATGGGATGAATCCGTTTCGTTCCCCCAACACCGACCTGCCCCTGTCGCATGCCCTCATCCTGAAGGCCGCGCTGCTGACGATCGGCTATATTGAGGAACACGGCCCGATCGGCCTCACGCCCAGCAAGGCACTGAAACGCTATTTTGTCGCGTGGGCCGCCGAGGCATTTGACTGGCCCGGCTATACGGTCGAAGACCTCTATGCCGTCAACAAAGTTCTCAATGAACACGATTTCCCGCCGATGGTGATCCTGCATGAAGTTCTGCTCAGCGCGAAGCTCGCACGGCATTTCAAGGGAACCCTGCGGCTGACCGACCTGGCGAGAAAGCTCCAATCGGAGCCAGCCCGGCTCTGGATGCTGTTGACGACCCATCTCCTCTTTGTCGTTGACCATAGCTCATACACCCGAAGCGATGAACCACTCTTCGGCAACTGGGATATCTTTCTCAACGTCATCAATATCGAAGCCCAGGTTGCCGTCACCGAAGAGCGGCTGTGTTCGGTTCTCTACGGGGACGAGGAAGAGGAAATCCGTCACCGTGATTTCAAGCTGAGCGCCAGTCTGTATGTCCATGTCCTGCGACCGCTGTGCTGGGCAGGACTGCTCAACGAGCACCGAACAGGCACCGGCTTTAGCAAACGGGATTTCTATACCAAAACGCCCTTATGGGCGGCAGCCCTCAAACTCGAGACGGATCGGCACCTGCACCCGGCGACCCGTCACTGACCACCACCGGCCGCCCACCCCGGGTGCGCGTTACAACGCGCGGTGCCCGATACAGTCTCGTCCAATACAAAAGGCGGCTCCCGGAGACCGGAAGCCGCCCATGATATTCATCGACAGATCTCACTCGGCTGCGACCGCATCATGACTATCGGTCATGCGCGCCGCCCCTTCTTCCCTTTCAGTTCGCTCCGGCACGTTCGCCGTCCGCAGAGCCTCGGGCAGCCAGCCGGTGCCCTCAAGCAGCCGTTCGGCCGCCTGCGCCATGTCGTTCTTTTTCAGATGTGCGATACGCTCGGCGGCCTCAGTTCCCCGCGCCTCGCGTACGGCTTCGAGAATACGGGCCTTGGTGACACGACCCAGATAGTTCTCCACCGTCGGCTGCCAGCCCGCTTCGACCAGATCAAGCGTAAGCGCAGTGGCGAGGCGATCGGCTCGTGCCAGCCGTTCCCTGACGCTGCGTGCCAGAGACGGGCCATGGGACGATTCATGCAGCGCGTTGATCCCGAAAGACAGGCAATGCGCCAGCAGGGCCAGACGGCTGGTGTCGTCCAGTCCGTCGATCCATCGCCACAGGGCGTCTTCGTCGTCCGGCAGATCGTGCTTCCAGCCCTCGTTGCGCTGGCGCAGCGCATGAGCCGGCAGGCTGCCCGGCATGTCGGGGGAATGGACCGGAAGGGAAATTTCCCGGACATAGGCCTCAAGGCAGTCCGCGCCCGGCGTCTGCCAGTAGATATCGCGCACCAGTGTATGCAGGAATTCGGTCAGAGCGATGTGGGGATTGCCGGCAAACGCATCCCGCAGCGCCAGCGTCCGCCAGGCCGTCAGTTCGGTCAGCAGACGGTCGGACAACGGTTTCAGCCCGTCGTCCTCTTCGGGTTCGGTATCGAAGGTATCTTCTGTCCCAATTCCTTCGACATCGTCACCCGTGCAGTGATGAACGACCGTGTCATCATATCCCTCGGACTCATCGTGACCATCCTCGGGCTCCACCGGCATATCCTCGGGCAGAACGAAGCCCCGCTCGACCAGCAGCGTGCCGTCGGTATCGAGGCTGACAAAGGCCCCTGCCCGCACCATATCCGCCGGATCGAAGGACACAGGGCGTTCTTCCAACGCCTCAATGGCCTGCTCGATTTCGCCCAGACGGATATCAACGTCTTCGGGGAATTCATCGGCCTGCGCGTATTCCGCCTCAATCGTTTCCTGCTCGCTGTGCAGCGCGGTCAGGCGGGCGGCTTCTTCGTTCGAAAGCGCAACAGGCGTCCCGTCAATCTCCGCGAAGTCCCGTGTATGCCCCCAGGGGAAGGACAGCGCCGTTTCGACCCATTTCCAGCCTTCGGCGCGGACCTGTTCGGCCGCCTCCTGCAATTTTTCCATCACCAACTGGTCGAGCAGGGTCGGATCCTGCAGCCAGCCGCCATCGTCTGCCTCGAACAGGTCACGCATGACGGGGCCACCAGCGGCAAGATAGGCGTCCAACCCGACGAAGCGCACCCGGCGATCCGACGCCCGCACGGTCTTCTCCGTCAGCATACGGCGGATGACGTACGGTTCGCGATTGTGGCTCTGGGAGACGATCTCCCAGACCTGCTCCTGACGGGTGTGATCATCGCTGATCGAGAAGGCCATGAGCTGGTCGAGCTTCATGCCATCCTGCTCGTAGAGCTCAAGCAGTTTGTCGGACACAGTCATCAGGCGCAGACGCTGTTTGACCACGGTGGGCACGACGAAGAACGCGGCGGCGATTTCTTTCTCGGACATGCCTTTTTCCAGCATGTCACGAAAGGCACGAAACTGGTCCAGCGGGTGCAGGGCCACGCGCTGGACGTTTTCGGCCAGGGAATCATCCTCGGCGAGAATGGCCGATCCGGCCTCACGCACGATACAGGGCACAGGGGCGGTCTTCACCAGTTTCTTCTGCGTCACCAGCAGTTCAAGGGCGCGGAACCGGCGACCACCGGCCGGTACCTCATAGACCCCGGTTTCTGCCCCCTCCCCGTTCAGAACAGGACGAACGTTCAGGCTCTGGAGCAGCCCACGACGTTCGATATCGTGGGCGAGTTCCTCGATCGACAGGCCGGCCTTCACACGCCGCACGTTGGACTGCGACAGCACCAGCTTGTTGAAGGGAATATCACGGGACGCATTGAGGGCGATTTTCTGGATGGCGCTCGCCATGGCAGGACACTCCGTAACGGACGGGCGGAAGCCTCTCTCCCACCCCTGAATCCGTCACGAAAATCCCACATCCCTCTTCCTCTCTCCCGGCCCCCCCCCAGGCGCCAGATCACATCCACGGAATGGCACGGACACGGCTTTACGGAAGCCATATCTGCGCCAGTCGATCTGCGAGTCGACACGCACCACGACAAATTACGACTATTATAGTCGCACCATCACCATCTTGTGATAGTGCCGACCACGATAGCCGCGCGTGTTCGCGACTATCCCGAAGCCCTCTTCCTGCGATCCATCCCCCTGTTTCCACGTATTTTTCTGTTCACGCCTATCCCGCCCGACCTCCACAGTGCTGTCAGAACCACTCACAGGTCCATGCAGAAAGGACGGGAAGATGGCACGCCAACGCGATACGATAGCGGGCAAGGTGCGGCTCGTTCTCGACGCCCCGGACGCCAACGTGACACCATTACGCAGTGGAGCCGACCCTCGGCTGGTCAGTCTGGTCCGGCTTCTGGCCCGTCAGGCCGCACGGGATTTCGTCAACGCTGAAGTGGAGGCCGCGAGGCGACGCGATCTCCAGGATTAGGGAGATGGGATTGTGAAAGTCGCGCTCTACGCCCGCTACTCATCCGACAACCAGCGCGATGCGTCGATCGAGGATCAGTTGCGCCTCTGCCGACTTCATGCGGAGAAACAGGGCTGGACGATCGTCGACAGCTACACCGATCGGGCGATCTCCGGCGCTTCCCTTCTTCGCCCCGGCATACAGGAACTGATCCAGGACGCTACGCGCGGCCGCTTCACGATCATCGTGGCCGAAGCCATGGACCGGCTGTCGCGCGACCAGGAAGATATCGCCGGTCTGTTCAAACGGATGACATTCGCCGGCGTGCGGATCATCACCCTCTCCGAGGGCGACGTCACCCATCTGCATATCGGCCTCAAGGGCACCATGAATGCCCTGTTCCTCAAAGACCTCGCCGAGAAGGTGCGCCGTGGCCTGCGCGGCCGCGTCGAGGACGGCAAGTCCGGCGGCGGCAACTCTTATGGCTATGACGTTGTTCGCCAGTTTGACGCGAAGGGCGAGCGCATCCGGGGCGACCGGACCATCAACGAGGAAGAGGCCCGCACGGTCAGACGGATCTTCACCGATTACACGCGGGGCAAGTCGTCGCGCACCATCGCCATGGAACTGAACCGCGACGGTGTTCCGGGTCCGCAGGGACGTGAATGGGGACCGTCCACCATTCACGGCAATCGGGAACGTGGTACCGGCATCCTGAATAATGAAATGTATGTCGGGCGTCTGGTCTGGAACCGGCTGCGCTATCTGAAAGATCCCGATAGCGGCAAGCGCGTCTCCCGTCTCAATCCTGAATCCGAATGGGTCATCCAGGAGGTGCCGGAGCTGCGGATCGTCGAGCAGGATCTATGGGATACCGTAAAGGCCCGCCAGGCCGAGACGACCTTCAGCCAGCCGGAACGGGGAAATGAAGCCCTCAGTGAGCGGCGGCGTCCTCGCCACCTCTTTGCCGGGCTGATCCGCTGCGCTTGCTGTGGCGGTGGTTACAGCATGATCTCAAAAGATCTGCTCGGCTGCTCGACGGCCCGCAACAAGGGCACCTGTGACAACCGTCTGAATATTCGTCGCGATGCCCTCGAAGCATCAGTGCTGAGCGGGCTGCGGACGCACCTGATGGAACCGGACCTGTTCAAGGAGTTTTGCAATGAGTTCACCCGCGAGGTGAACCGACTGCGCATGGAACTTGGGGCCGATCTCGCAGCAATGCGGAATGAGTTGCCTCGCATTGATCGCGAACTGGACAAGGCAATCCAGGCCATCCTCGACGGCGTTCCAGGTGCGAAGCTCAAGGATAAGATCGGCGCGCTCGAAGCTCGCAAGATCGAACTCACAGAACGTCTGGCCAACGCGGAGGAGCCGCCTCCCCTGCTACATCCGAACATGGCGGAGATTTATCAGCAACGGATCGCGTCTCTTTATGAGAGCCTTCAGGCCGAAGAGACAAAGAGCGAGGCGGCCGAGCGCCTGCGCACGCTCGTCTCTCAGATCACGCTCCAGCCGACCGACGGCGAACTGGCGATCATCCTGCGCGGCGACCTGGCGGCGATCCTGCAGTTCGCGGCGCATAAGAAAAACGCCACGGTCCATCCGGACAGTGGCGTTCTCGATGCGTTCGTATCGCAAGTATCGTTGGTTGCGGGGATAGGATTTGAACCTATGACCTTCAGGTTATGAGCCTGACGAGCTACCGGGCTGCTCCACCCCGCGGTTGTAATT
>NZ_VHOP01000031.1:0-27184 GCF_008704325.1 Acetobacter sp. DmW_125128
TGTGCTTCCTTGGCCGGATCTTCCAGTGCTGCTGCCAGCGTCTTGGCAGCATCTGGTACCGTGGTGTTCATGACAGCAGCCAGATCTCGGCTGTCTGCTGTCAGACGCTGGATCTGGCTGGCATCCACCGTAGGCACAGCCGCAATGGTCTGCACTGTGGTGCGGCTGTCTGAGAGCGAGATATCGTCATACTGGTCATGTAGCGCACGGGCAGCATTTTCAGCAGATTTGGACATATCATCATAATCAGCCCGCGTGGCACGCAGATGGGTGGAAAGCTGAGCAAGGCTTTCCTGTTCGCTTTCCGCATACTTGCCCAAGCCAAAAATGGCGGCACCAGCGGCACCTGCTGCAATGGCGAGACCGGCAGGGCCGGATAAACCACTGACCACGCGTGTCAGTGCACCATCCAAGCCGCCCATCACCTGCACCATATTTGGCACCTGGTAAAACGCAGCCTGTAACGGGCTGCCCCCAGCCAGAACCTGATCGAAAAACTTATGGGTTTCGTCAGCCAGAATACCCATTTCGAACGAGGTTAATTTTACCGCTGCTGCGTTACCGCCCAGAGCAGATTTCTGGCGGTTCAGGCTATCCGTGGCTCTGCTCATATAGGCATCGTATTCACCCTGCTCAATAATACGGGCGGCCAGTGCGGCGGATGCTTTCTGCTGCGCTTTTGTGTAATCCAGTTCTGCCGCAGCCAATGGCACAAGCTCGGCCCGCAGCTTTGCTGCGTCCTGCGCTGCGGCCTCAAAATCCTCCTGCCGACTATCGGCCTGCCCGTATTCCGGCGTGGTGACACCGGCCCATGTGTTGATTTTTTGCTGCGCACCGGCTGCTACGGATTCACGCTGCAAGCGCAATGCTTCCTGTTGCGTCTGCACGCTGGCGGCAATGGCATCTTTCTGTTTTTGATAGGATGCGGTGGCGCGATCCATGGCGGCCAGATATTCGCCCAGATCAATCGCGCCGCGCTTCCGCGCATCACTAGCTACCGCAATGGCGCTGGCGTAATCACGTTCTGCCGCTGCCAATGGCACCAGTTTGGCACGCAGGTTGTCAGCCTCTTGAAATGCCTGGGCAACATCCTCCAGTCTGGATGCGTGATCAACGTTCGGCAGGGTAATGCCCAGACTGCTGTTGATGCTATCCTGATGATTCTGCGCAATGGTCGCCAGAGCTGTTGCGGATGCACCGCTCAGCTTGGCGTATTCTATGGTGATTTCCTGCAAGCCAGTTTTATAAACATCCAGCGTGATCTGGCCTTTTTCAAACTCAGCCCGCAATTCACGCAGAGCCATTGTTTGCGCCAGATCTGCGGCGGACATTCTGTCAATAACAGCAGATGCAGTTGCCCCGCTTTCCGCCATCTGGTCAAAATCTGTAACGGTGGCAGCCTGTTCTAGCCGCAGTTTGGCTAGGCTGATGGCGGCATCATCCTGCGCTTTCTTGTTAGCTTCCAGAACGCGTGTCACATCCTCTGGGCTGGTGCTGCCACTGGCAACAGCGGCACGGCCACGCGCATCCAGACGGTCATACTCATTTTGCAGCAAGCGGATCTGCCGCTGCACTTTGGAAATGCTATCTCCAGCACGCCCAGCCGCCGCCTGCCACGACACATCCGCCTTTGTGGCATCCTGCGATAGCGCATCAGCCAGACTGCCAGAGGCAGCCGCTGCTTCCTTCAGGTTGTCACGAAAGGCGGAGCTGATGCCATCTGCTGAAACGGATGTTTCCTGTGCGGCATCTTGAATATCAGACAAGGCGCTTTCTGAATTTTTGGCACCAAGCTGAACGTCATGGCTGATCTGGGAGATGTTGTCCTCCAGATGCCCCAATGCACTCTGCAACTTTCCGGTACCTGCCGTGGCAACCTCCACCGCACGTTCAGTAGCTGTTTCGGCATCCTCCATGCCTTTGACCAATGCGGTGCCCAGATTTTCACCGCTGGCCGCCACGTCCTCAATTTTATCCTGAAGCCCTTCCATGCGCGTACCAATGGCGTTGACAGGCTCCGCAGTCTGATCATCTAACAGCACGCGGTTGATGACCTCATTGATAACTGTAGTGGCTTTAACCATTTTCGGACTCCGTCAGCACAAGAGCTGGATACGTCATGACCTGACCGGCGGCGCGATCTTTGCGGTTGCTACGGCGGGGCTTTCTGAGGCGCTCAAACCCATCGGATTTTGACCAGGTAAGGCCGCTTTCAATGCCCTGCGCTTTCAGCACGTAGGGCAGAGGGCCGCCGCGTGCATCCTGACCGCCCGTGAGGTTAATGAATTTTCGGGCAATCGTGAGCGTGGGGAACTGGCGGCGCGTTGCCTGCCGCACGGCCTCTACAATCCCTGGTGGAACGCTGGTTTCCTGCCCACCCGTATCAATCTTGCGGGCGTAGGGCATGGTATTGACGATTTCTACAATGCTGCCCGGCTGAATGGCAGCGGCAGGGCGCGCCCACCATTTCCCGTTCACACGCACGGCCCACCCCTTGCGGAATGCGCCTGTGTGGACAGGAGAGCGTTTCTGGCACTCAGCCAACGCAAAGGCCACACCCTGCGCCAGATAGGAAAACACATAGCTGACAATGCCGTTATCCAGCCGCACATGCTCCTCCGCATCGTTTCTACGGCCATCAACAAATGTGCTGAATACGGTAGAGGCAGCGCCAGAGGATATCTGGGCATCACGCAGATCACGGCATTCCCGCGCAACCAGATCATGCAGGCTTTGCGATGCCAGAACATTGCGGGTGGCCAGATTGATCTGCTCCCGAATAGTCTCCGCCATACGTGCCCGTGCCATGATGCTATCTTTTCCTAAAAGTGTGTGCCAGATCCTGCTGGATCTGCTGGTTACGGATCTGGAGGAATGTCTGATCCAGTGATTTCACGAGCTGGAAGGTGAAATCTGTTTCCGCCTCATTCAGCCGCCGCATGTGGCACCAGCGCAGGATTTCGGCATCAGCTAATGGCTGCGGATAGGACACGCCACGCGTTGCCCCCATGCCAGCGCCGTAAATTTCCGCCCGATACCGGCGCGTTCCGGCCACGCCATGCCAGCACCGCCAGGGCAGCATGTTTGCGGGCTCCGGATCGACTTTCCGCAGCCACGCGTCATATGCGTCTAGCGCACGCAGTGGCGGTGGCTGAACAGCACAGGCCGCCACTACCGGGCCATCTATCAGGTGCCAGCGCAGGGCGGCTGTTAGTTTCCCTCAGCGACCTTGAGCTGTTCCTTGGTGGCGCGCCCAACAGATGCTGCCGCCTGCAATGCCAGACCAAGCAGCGCCCGGTTTTCGCGGTGTGTGATCATTTCATTAAAAGTGGCGATATCAATGGGGCTGCCATCGTCATTTTCCAGACCCTGCACGTCAATCAGGCACTTTTCGCTCAGAGCCTGCGCCTGGCACACATCATCCATAGATGGCGGCAGCGTACTTTCAGTTACCGGCACATCTGTTACAGACAGGCCGGTATTATACCGGATAACAGCCGCACGGCGCAGCGCCCACAGGCGATCGGCATAATCTGCGGTCATGCCCCGCGTGACGATAACGAACTGATCTGTCACGCCCACTGTAACGGGCGTGCCTTCTGCAATTGCAGTTGCGTTGCGGGTAAAAGAGGAAAGTTTAGCCATTGTGTAAAACCCTGTGAGTTATGGGTACGAACAAAAAGGGCCGTCATATTATGACGATCCTTTGTGAAACTGTTTTTCAGGTAAGGCGAGATCAGGAACCTGTGACGGCAACACCACTCAGAGGCACAATGGCGAACGTGCCGCCTGATGCTGTGGGGTTGCCCTCAATATCAAACGATACTTTCACGGTCTGATTGGTTTGCGAACTGTTGACTTTGGCATTCCGCAAGGCTGCATTTAGGAAAACGAACGCATATCCATTGCCGCTATCATCAACAGTCTGGATAATAATTTCACCCTGCGTACCATTCAGCGCATCATTGTATTCATCCCAACTGCGGAAAAAGAATTCAATGCTGCCGCTAGCCATAAACTGACCTGTACGCACGCCGCAGGCCCCAGTATGGCCCATACCATAATCGTTCGCCGCACCATTACGCGCCAGCGTGCAGGTAAACTGCGTGACGCACCCGGTGGGTTTATTGCCGTTAATGGTGACACCTAGAAAGTTGTTGACAGAGTTATGAACCTTTCCAGATGGCGCGGGCAGAACAGCCGTTGAAACATCTACGGCAGACAACACTTCATCTGCACTGATGATATCAATACTGACCGTATCAAACTGCGCCTGCTGGAACTGGAACTGTGCCTGGGAAACCAGACTGCCCGGATACATCAGGAACTGGCCAAGAAGTTTTTTGCGGACTGTGAATGTTTTATCCAGATTGCCGTTTAGGCAGCCCCCCACGGAAATCGTATCACCGTTAGTGGATTTGACTGTGCCCGTAACGGATGGGCCTGCAATCAGGCTAAATGTGCCTGCAGTGTTATTTTTGCCACTGAACGCAAAAATGGCGTTGTTCAGATTATTGCTGGGAGAATTGACAACAATCGTGCCCGCATTGGCCACGAATGTTGTCATCCATGCAGACGTGCCTGTACCACTGATTGTCAATGTTGAACCCGTGATGGTGAAAAACGTTGTGCCAGATGTCTGGGTGGTCATGGGGATGATATCAGCACCCATGACACCCGCCAAAAGTGCATCAAACGTACCGGATGACAGAGCACCAGAGATTGTGCCAGACGCCTGCACCTGCGTGACCACAGATTGCGAGACTTCTTTGACAGAATTGATTTCTTCCGGCCGCGCTGTGGTCTGTGAGCGTGATAGGGTTTCCCCCGTGATGCGCAGGGCCTGATAGTTGCCCGTTGGGGGTGTGGCATATGTAGCTTCTAGCGCGACATCCAAACGCGTATCATTGGTTTGTGCACCGGCTGCCAAGCCTGCTGTGGCTCCAGTAAAAGCCATTGTTCACCTCAATAAAAAAGGCCACCCGAAGGCGGCCTGTGTTGAAAGAATGGAGAAGGGAACAGCGTTAGCTGGCAGGTTTTTCCGTGCTGTCTGTTCCGCCAGATGTTGGCGTTGTTTCAGTGCCAGATGTGGCCGGTGCGGCTACAGGTTTTTCATCCACGGGCATCAGGCCGAGGCGAAAACCCATATACTGCGCCATAGACAGGCACAGGTTAGAGGCATCGCACAGCGCAGAGACAAGCTGCTGCCCATCTGGCGTCCAGGGCTGATCTGTGCCGCCAATTTGCGCCAGAACAGCATAGGATTTGCCTTTTTCAGCATCCGTTACGGGTGCAAAATCCGGCAGGCCGCGCACCTCATGATACAGCCATGCGCCATAGCGCAGGCCTGCGCCAACGGTGGGCTCAATCAATGCCAGGGCGGCAGTGGTGTTGTCTGCCTCTACAGCAGCCCCAGAAAGCTGAAACTGGCCAGAATTAGCTGCTGTTTCGATAAGCGGAAAGAATTTCATGGTTTTTGTTCCGTAATATTCTGCCAGCGGTAATCCACCATCAACGTGGCAACATACCAATTACCTGTCTGAGCAAGAAAGGAAGGAGGCGTGTAAGTCTGGCCATCGTAAAATAGGCCGTTTGGCCAGCATTTATCCGGATCTACCGGGTTGGTGCGGAAAGCCGCTTCAAACGCATTCATGATGGACAGCACTGCGGGCGTGTTCATCCGGCCCTGTGGTATCCAGAGCATGATGCAGATCTGGCCGCTTTCCTGCGCCTGTTGATCACCCAGTTCCAGGCTATCTATGCTGGACGAGGACATATCCAGCGCCACAAATGCTTTGCCATCGCTGGAAAAATCCCATGTCAGGGGATCACCGATCAGATGGCCCAACGCCTCTGCCACGGCGCTGGCACGGGCATAGGCATCGTTCCACACTGTTTCTGAGGGCATTAGTCGCCTCCTGCTGCAATCAGCGTCCAGCCGCAGATGGTGGCCCCGTCATAAACGGGCGTGGCATCTGTCAGGCTGTAGGTCTTGGGGCCATCCTTGAGGTGCCATTGCGCCTTTGGCGTGACATTGGCGGCGCTCAGCTCATCCGCTAACGTTTGAGCAATGAACGGCGCTTTGGGCATGCCGTCCGCCAGCTGTGAGGATTGCGGCGGCGGTGCATATGCACGCAATGTGACCGGATTGCTGCCATCTCGTGCCGTGAGCACCATCTGGCGGCCACTTCTGGCAAGCAGCCGCTTGCGGGTTTCGGTAATCTGGCCCATCAGGCCATCCAATCCGCAGCAATGCCAAGCCGATCTAATGTACCAACGGCATCTGGCGTCAGTCCACCAACGGTAGGATCTAGCGTGCCATAGGATGCCGAGCCCACCCCTTGCGTGCTTTCTGATTTCAGAAGCGGGTCACGCCCAGCGGCGCAACTCAACATCTGAATGGTGCTCAGGCAGCCAGAAGCCACGGAAGCGGGAAGGGTTTGCACCTGCAAGGCCAGAAGTGGGTTTTCTGGTGTAGGAACATCCATACCAGGCAACAGAAAGCCCGCTATGTAGATGATATCTACCACAACAGACCTATGGAAAACCATTTGCCGTGGCGGCAGGAATGCAGATGCCATGATGCGTGCATTCTTGCGGTCAACATCGCATTCATCCAGCGGGCCAGACCATGCCACCCCATCCACAGATGCAGATAGAATGGTGGCAACTGGCCCATTGGACAGATTGACGCCCGGAATGCGTCCACGCAGCGTCCAGCGTTCCCGATAGGTCTGGAGCGCCAACGGACGCCCCAGATAATCGGTAAAGCTGCCAGATGCAGCAGTGATAAGCTGCCCAAGCCGAGCATCTTGGCTATCATCCGAGATCTGGAGATATGTTTTCACACTCTCCAGCGTTACCAGATCTGTTTTTTCGGCAGGTGTAATGACTGCAACTGTCATACTGCACCCCAAACAAAAACGGCCTCCATATGGAGACCGTTAGGATTTGCCATTTTCTGGCGTTTCTGGCTCATTTTCAGCTGGTTTTTCCTCATTTTGAGGTGTTTCCGGCTCTTTTTGGCCCGTTTCTTCCGGTTCAGCGGGTTCCGGTTCAGGCACCGGCTTTGCAGTGCCTTTTTTGGCTGCCACGATGGCATCAGCCACGTTATCCGGAAACATGCCTACATCACCCTTGTTGTAAACGGCACCAATGCCGCCACAACGGTCTGTAAAGGTCACAATTTTCATTTTACTGCCCCGCGACTGCACCAGGGAACCATGCAGCCCCCGTCAGCACCGCAATGGCGCTATCGTAACGCGTGTTCAGATCCACAGCCTCAATCACACGCACCAGCGTTTCATCATTCTGGAATGCGGAGCGCGATGTGCCCCCTGCGTCCACATACATAGCCTGCGTGCTGACGGCCAACGTGGTCTGGAAAGCATCACCGATCAGGATCTGGGCAAAGTCCGCAAAATACAACTCAGATTCATTGCCGGCAGTGCCAAGGTTATCAGGCACAGAAGTGGTGCTGGCATAGGGGAAAGCGCCAATCCGACCATCTGCAATTTCAGGGAATGCCAGAGCGCCTGTGGCGGTTTGAAGCTGACTTAGGAATTCCACCAGAGTCGGGTTGATGATGTAACCCGGAGACTGCATAGGCACGTTATTCTTGGTGAGTGCCAGACGGAGTTTCCCAAGATCATTGCGCACATTCTGCACGTTGACCGTAGCATTTGCCGCAATGACATTGGCCGCATTAGCCAGGTAACGCAGACCAGCAGGCGCAAAATCGGAAGCTGCCCCACGAATGAACTGCTGATCTTCCGCAATAGCCACAGAACGCGTGACGTCATTATTCACCAGATTGTCTGTCTGGATCGAATTGTAACGCAGCAGATCATTGGTGATCGGCACCAACGCCCCCAGTTTCTTGGCCTTCATTGCCACCACATCCACCTGAGGTGCTGATGTTGGCACGGGCGCGCGTTCACCCAGCCATTGGGCATTGGATGTGCCGGTTTGCTTACGGAAAGTCATATTGCCATTTGGCATCGGCACGGAAACCGCACCCATTTTCCGAACAGCCACAGCAGGACGCAGGGCCTCAATCAGATCTGTGGAATAATCGGTATTGACCAGGAAGCCACCCTGCACATCCACGGACTGTTCCATGTTGTCAGCCGCAGCGGCAGCGAAAGTGGAGCCCCACGTTTTTTCTGAAAAATCCAGAACAGCACGCATGCCGCCTTCACCACGGGTAGCAGCAACAGCCTGCACCAGACGGGAAAACTTGATGCCAGGGGCAAGCTTTTGCTCAGCCTGAGCCGGAACCGTAGAACGGCTACCGGGATTTCCTGCAGGCAGAGGCGCCATCGGACGCGCAGCTGCTGCACGGCGGCGCTCCATGTCAGTTTCTCGCTCAATACTGGCTGTCAGGCGATCATCTTCTGCCCGCAACTGGTCATATGCTGCGGTTTGCTCTTCTGTCAGATCGCCAGCTTCATTGCTTTCTGATGCAGCCAGAATATTGTCCATTTCGGCATGCACTTCGGCCTGATGGCTGCGGAGTGCTGTGATGCGGTCACGAACGGCCATTTACGCGTGTCCTTCTGCGAGTTTCCGGCGTGCTTCCAGATCAGCCATTGCAGCGGCGCGACGTGGAGCGGATTTTACCGGCGTTTTTGGAGGGTTTGCGGCACCAAGCTTGGCCAAGGTGGCCGAAAGCGTGCTGATACCATCGGCCATTCCGGCTGAAATGGCGCTGTTTGCCACCTTCATGCCGCCTTGGCCGAAATTCTGTTTTACGTTGTCCACCGATGTGTGGCGGCCCTGTGCGACAGCCTGGAGAAATACGGCCTCCAGATCATCCAGCACGGTGCGGATCTGCGCCTGATCATCATCGGATGTGACGTCCAGACGCTTGTTTGGGGCATTGGAACTGACAATATCCACCTCCATCATGCCGTTTGCGTCCGGTTCCACCTGTTTTGCACCAGACATGACCACACCGATGGAGCCGACCAAGGCTGTATTGTCCATCAGGATGGTGGAGCACTGGCTTGCCAGCCAATAGGCGGCAGATGCAGCCATACCCGGCACAAAGGCCGTGACAGGCTTGCTGGAAGCTGCAATCTGGCTGGCCATGTCACTCACACCCATGGTGACGCCGCCGGGGCTGTCAAACACCATGAGGATCTGCTTGACGTCTGCACTGGACAGCGCTGCCTGAAGATCTGCCGACAGGCTGTTGAGGTCTGTAGCGCCTGAAAACTCAGTCAGCAGATTGGCGCGCGGGAAAATCGGCCCCATGACAGGGATGGTGGCAACGCCCTGCTTGTTGAGCGTGACGTTGTTTGTGCCGTTCATGCGCTTGCCGGTATCAGCCACGGCTGAAAGCATGGTCTGATAGCGTTCTGAGTGCCCATCAGCCCGTAGAACGTCCAGCACGGGAGCTTCCAGCGCACGGGCAGCAATGGCCTCAATAGCGCCTAGATGTGCGGGAAGGATCGCCCAGGGCTGTGCCCTGATCGCTTCCAGCGCATAATATCGTGTCATGTCAGTTTCCTGATTCTGTTCCGGCTGGGGTTTCGCCTGCCACACCGATATTGATTGGCCGCCACAGCTCAGATCCGACATCACCGCCCACGGGGTTCAGATCGAAATTGTTACGGGCTTCATCCGTGTTCATCACGCCCGCATTACGGAGAGCGGAAACACCCTGAGCACGATCCAGAAAGCCGCCTTTCAGCAGGTCAGATGGATCATGCTTGAAAATGCAGCCTGCACCCGCAAAGGCATGCATGGCGCTATCTGCTACGCGTGCGAAATGCGGGCCAAGGTGATAGATCACGAATTCCAGAGACTGTTGCTCAATATTCCCGAACGTAGCCTTGGACAGTTCGAAAATCAGATGCGGCGGAACACCCCATGCACGCGCAATATCCAGCACTTGGGCAGTGCGTGTTTCCACCAACTGCCCATCCTTGTTGTTCATGGGCATGTAGGCGGCCTTCAGACCATTTCCCAGAACCGCTGGCACGCCTGCATTCATGGGGCCTGAATAGAGTGATTGCCAATCTTCCTTGATGGCTTGACGTGCTCCAGGCTCAATTGGCTTATCCGATGTCATGATGACTGGCGGCTGGCCGTTATTGCGCCAGTAATTCTGCACATAGGTGGCTGTAGCGATGCTCTCGCCAAATGCCTCTTTCATGTAGGCGATAGGGCTAAGACCTTGCAGGCCGTTCCGGCTCATGCCGCTAACGTGCCAGATATCACGCGCTGCAAAGCGCCCGGACGAGCCATCGGGCAGGGTGGTATCATAAAACATGCTTTGCCCGGTTGCCCGTTCGAATGACTGCAACGGCAATGTACCAAACGGATCAAGCCGCGTAAGCGCCACAGGCTGCATAAAGGCATCCCGCGAGACATACGCGTAAAAATTCCCGGCCATCAGCAGATCACTCATCAGGATTTCCCGAAAAGCGAAGCGGCTTTGCGCGTCATTTGGTCGCCCGTTCATCAGCTGATAGAGCGGATCATCCGTCAGCCGGTGCGTGCCAGTGCCATCGTGCCGGCAATAGTGCATAGGCACCATGGCAAACACGCCAGACAGGATGCGCAGAGCCTGCATGACGGCAGGCAGAGAAAGCGTGGTGCGCTCATTGACCAGCACGCCAGAGCGGGAAGGCCCACCCATTGGAAACGAAACCCATGGGCCGCCTGCCTGAAAATTATCAGCAGGCGAGCTGACACCAGCTTCAGCATGAAGGCGAGGCTCCCGGCGTGCGGAGACCGGCGGCCCAGATCCACGCAGGAAATCCAGAAGCCCCATTATTACATTCCTTCGTAAACGAAACCTTGTTCAGCTCCATGCAGAGCCACGCCCAGCGCCATGATCAGAGACACGGCACCGTCAATCTTGTTTTCCACTCGCTCTTTGCGCGGGTAGATGTTGTCCTTTGCATCCGTGTGGCAGACCACGTTGGAGATGCACCATTCCAGAACCGGGTTGCCGTCATGGTGCAGCCTTCCGGACAACACCAGGGCCTCCAATTCTTTCATGGCTTCGGAAAAGTTCTGCACGGTCTGGCGATATTCGCGCATGGGCACATCTTTTTCAGACATGCGCTGCGCCAACTGGGTAGCCTGCCATGGGTCATAGGCAACATCCGTGACGCTGAAGCTGTTTTTATCTTCCAGAAGGCCGGCTTCGACTGTTTCAAAGTCTGTCACGTCACCCGGCGTGGTCTGGAGATACCCGTCAATCGCCCAGCCCTGATATTGCGCGTTTGCTGCCTCATCTACAGCCCGCTGAGGCAGGTAGAAGGTGGCAAAGGCGTAATAGTGCGTCACACCATCTATCTGGCGCTGAAGCAGCCGGATTTTGCTTGCAAGGTCGATCTTGCTGGCCAGATCCAGTGCCTCAATGCAATCATCACCGGCAAAATCATCAATAGACAGCCCATAATCAGCGCATTTTTTCCATGCCTGCATGTCCATCCATGCCTGATCCGCATTCACCCAGACATCCAGATGCTTGGTTTTGAAGTTATTCTGCGCACTGGCAAGCTGCATGGCCTTGTTAGCAAGGCCCGCAACATAGTCAGGCATGACAGAAACACCCCAGTTCGGGTTGGCCTTCTGCCACGAGGCAGGATCTGTCCAATCATCACCATCATCTATGGTGTAGATGATGCCGAAAAATTGCTCATCTTCCGCCTGATCGCCTTTGAGCGGGTAGGGGCTCTCTTCCCAATCTGCCAAAACCTTGCGCAGCACGGCTTCCAGATAAGTCCAGAGCTCATAACCAATGCCGGATCTGTTTGATCCTGCCGTGGTGATGGCCCAGATCAGGGACTGGTCACGTTTACCTGCACCAGTTTCCACCACGTCATACACTTCACGGGTTTTATGGGCATGCACCTCATCCAGACACCCAAAATGGATGTTCAGGCCGTCCTGTGTATCGGCATCACGCGAGAGTGGGCGAAAAATGCCATCATTGCAGGCCGAGATAATCCCGCGCTGCTGAACATCCAGCCCATACTTGCGTGCCAGTGGCGGCGTTTTACGCGTCATGGCCTGGGCATCGCCAAACACGATCTTGGCCTGATCACGCGTGGTGGCCGCAGAATAGACCTCTGGCCCAGGTTCCCCATCAGCCGTGAGCATGAACAGCGCCACGCCAGATGACAGCGTGCTTTTGGCATTCCCACGCGGCACGCCGATAAAGGAGCGCCGGAAGCGCCGGAAGCCCGTTTTCTTATGCAGCCACCCAAAAACCGTGGTCAGAATAAAGCACTGCCAGCCTTCAAGCTCTATCAGTTCGCCATCGCGGGCCTTGGGGCCTTTGATATGCGGCATAAGCTCCAGAAAGCGACAGACGCGCTCAGCTTCTTCCTTATCAAACCGATACGGCCATTTCTTCTGCTTAGACCGCGCCAGATCCTGCTGTTGCCGTCTGCATGCAGCTACCACCTGCCATGAAGCCGGAATTTTCCCAGACAGAACATCCTTGATGTACCGCTGCGCTTTCCGAATGTAGGGGTAGCTGGCCATACTCACACGTTGTCAAATGGGTTGAACAAGTCACCTTGCCCGACATCCTTCAGGCGCATGCGGGCAACGGGCGAAAATCCATAATTGGAGCCAATGCTGGTCATGAGCCTGATCTGTTCAGAAATGATGCCCAGCTCTGGCCGTGTCCGGATCATGCGTCCTTGCCTGCCATGCGTCTCGAAGGTTTCCTGACCGGCATCCTTCAAGGACTGTTCATGCTTGCGCCACCGGCTGAATGCTTCGCAGTAGGCCGCGATGCTGTCATGATCCAGAACTGTGAAAAGCCCGCGCTCCACTAAAGGAGGGACAAGGCGCTCCCACGCAGCCCGTGCCACCTCATCCAGAAAATCTGGTGGCGCCGCATATTCGGACGGGAGCCGGACACCATCTTCTGGGAGAGCCCGCTTTCCCGGATTGCCTTCAATCACACGAAGGTGGCGTGGCTTTGGTTTTCTACCTCTCATGATGACCTTCCCTCATGCGAATAGGTAGGAGGGTTTCCATCCAACCATCCTGGTAACTTTTTTCCTCAATTTCGCGGTTGCAAAAATTTGCCCATGGCGCGGTTCAGGTGCTCGCCGCCGGCAGAGATTTGACACCCCCACCCGTTTTGACGTGTTTTTCGTCAAAAATGGCGGTTTTCTGCCGTTTTCTGCCGATTTTCAGCGGTTCCAGCTATGATCTCGGCTTGTTCTGGCCGAATGATGCGACTGGCAGAGCGTTCTCAGGTTGCTGGGGTCGAGCCGCCTGGACGGATTTTCCCGCACGCTTTCGATGTGATCGACGTTCAATCTATCACGCGGTGTTCTGCATCCAGGCACGCAGCAGATTGGATGCAGGGCCAAGTGCTGGGCGCGAACCTTTCCCCATGCGGCATCGTAACCGCGCTGGCGCGATGTGCCGCGCTGCTTATCGAACTCCTTCCGGCGTTGCGCTTCTGGCTTGTGCCAGCGCGGCCGGAAAACTGGAGATCTGACAGGCATGTTTCGCTTTCATCTGGGCATAAAAAAAGGCCGCGTAGCCTGTTGGCTGCACGACCCCTTATCATGGTGTCTAAAAAACTGCATTTTGCGGAGTTTGAGAAGTAAAAAATGCAGTTAGGTGTAATTTTTTTTCGTGATCTCAGCTATCCCCCTGAAAAACCAGCTTTTTGCTGTTTTATCGCTCACACCCAAAAAGCTGCCAATCTGCCTCCAGCTATAGCGATGTTGGCGTGAGAGCGGGTGGATCATCATCCAGAGCAGCACGACGCGGCGGTGACTGACATTGGAAATACCCTGCACCCAAGTGAACGCCTCATCCATGCGGGTAATGGCGGCAGCTGTTGGCATGGGTGGCCGGACTTCACTTTCTGCCGTGAGTGTCAGCAGATCATCCATGTCCATCAGCGTTTCGCCCCAGCCTTTGCCCCATCCAGCTGGACGGATGCCGTGGGCTGGCAAGCAGGCCAGTGTGTATCCGGCCTCAAACAACCGATCTTCCACGGCCTGTGCCATTTCCTGCCCGCTTATGGGCTTGAAGGCTTTCATTTCTAGCGAGGTTCCTGCGGTTCCCATGTGGTTCCCTTCTGGTTCCTTTTATTATTTATATATATCAATATGTTAGAAAGAAAGGGAACTAAGGAACTAAGGGAACTGCTATTTTCTCTCACAATGGATTTGAGGCACGGAGAGCGCGCTTCTGTATAGGAGTGAAAAAACAGGTTCCCTATAGGGGTTTTGGTTCCCTTTAGGAAATATAACGAACTAATGGGAACCGGCGCGGTTCCGTTGCGGTTCCATGGTTCCTTTACAGCCCATCGTCACCATCATCAGACAAGCCAAGCTCACAACACCTGACCCAGAAGCAACCCTTGTTCTTCTTACCATCCATGGTGATGGTAATCTGATGCCCGCGCGCGTTACGCGGCGGCGGCCTGTAGCTTTCCATTCGCGAAAACTCATAAACGAACTTCTGCCCGGCAAATGGCGTGTCCTTGAACAGTGCCGTCAGCATAGCGTTGCGCGGCCAGATCCACAAGCCATCACCTTCACTGCCACGCGGCACATCCTGACCGCTGCGGGGCGTAGGTTCATTCCGTCTGACAACCCTGATACCATAACTTGCCAGAACGGATGCAACGTTTTTACGGGAGAACGCATTTTCCTCTATATCCGGCTTTTCTTCATTCACCGGCACCAGCATGCGCTCTATCAGTGATGAAAGTGACCGCCGATCTGTTGAGCGATCCATTTGCACCTTTTGCGAAAGCAGATGATCTATCATCTGTTGGCTGCCACTTGCGGCTTCCGCCGTTTCTGCCGTGCGGATGTAACCCATAACACTCCTTACAATATGATCTGCTTCCGTTTCTGCTGGCACGGTGTCGTTAGCTAATGTCCACCAACCGGCCAGCAATGACCCCATCTGATCCATTTCACGCGGCTGACAACCGGAACGGCCCACGGCGGCACGGAGGATCACACGCGCTGCACTATAGCGTTGCCATCCTGCCAATGCGCGACCCCATAGCTTTGGCCCGATTTCCTTTGCCCATTCAGCAAATTCCCGATGTTCTGCCGTGTGGTCTGCACCGTTTTTAGGTGCCTGCATTTCCACCAGTGTAAAGCGGCCCAGATGCTGCGCTTCCATATCCGGTGGCCGGATGGATGCCATGATGATGGAACCGGCCACCGCAATCTTGCGGGCGATACCATCCGAACCGCCACGCGCACCTTTTGTGCCTTCGCCACCCGTTGCGGACAACACCAGATCCAGCAGAGCACGGGCAGCACGTTGATCCACACGGTCTGATGCTTCATCCACCAGCATGGGAATGGCGCGACCATCCACCATCTGTTCAATGCCGGCCTTTGATGCGTCATTCGTGGCGAATTTGAGCGGAATGGCGTTTTGCAGCACACGTAGCAGGGAAGATTTACCGCAACCGGCAGGGCCTGTTAGAAATCCGGCAGGACGCCACGGAATGGCCGCGCCATAATACGCGCAGGCCAACATGCCCATAACAATGATATCGCTGCCTTCCAGCCGGAAATCCCACAATTCCCTGACTTGGCGCTGAAATTCCCGCGCATCAATCGCCTCGCACGGCTCTGCTGGACGTGGCTCAGCTGGTGCAGCAGCCCAGATCTGATTGCCAATGCGCGTGCCTGGTAATTCCAGCTTTGAACCCACCAGAACACGGTCGCCACAATGCACCACCGGCATACCTTCTGACGTAGGCCAGATACCTGGACGGCGGATCTGTATGTGATCACCGAAAAGCCCAGCAGAAAAGCACTCACGCTGAAGGAACTGGCAAGTGTGATTGATATTAAAGTCAACCACAACTTCACGCGCTGTTTCATTGCCTTCTGCATCCTTGTCTTTGACTTTTGCCGTTTTCGGAAATGTTTCTTTCAGCCAGTCGATATTGCCACCGAACAACGCCACCAGATCTGGCCGGCGTGTCATTTGCGATGCCTTGAGCACGCGCAGCTGACCAACGCGATCAAGAAAGTAAAAAGACCCGTCCAGATGCCCGATGGTGACAACAGGGCAGGGCTTCTTTTCTTTGGTTTTGGGAGGGCGTCCACCATTATCGGCATTTTTGCCACCCTCAATAACTTGGAACTGCCGTTCTGCCGTATTGATGGCCGAGCGGATGGCGTCTAGGCCGCTTTCTTCATCTTCCGATAACATCGTTGAAATCCTTGCCTTTTGGCGGCCAAGCCACATCTACCGTGCGCCCTGCTGACAGGTGCGTGTCTATGGCTTTACGCAGGCCTTTTTTGGCCGCCGTGCTTTCATCCCGATCCGCCAGAATGAGCACATTGCGTGCTGTATCCGGCAGACGGATTGTTCCGAGATTTGCGAGAGAGATTGCTGCGAGTATCCGCAGATCCGGACGGGCCATGGCAACGGAAAGGCACGTTTCTATGCCCTCACCAATCGCAATCACCTCATCCGGTAAAACCTGTTTAAGTGTTGTGCCGGCGGCACCTTTGCGCAACCGGATACAGGCACCACGGAAACTGCCCAGAACTTTCTTGGGAATTTCCAGTTGTGCCTTGGCCCATTGACCACCATGCTGGCCGAGCCACGTCTGATGCACGGCAACGCACCGCCCGTTCAGATCTGTGATGGCAGCCAGCATGGCAGGCAATGGGGCATTGATTTCTGCACAGTAATGCTCTGGCGCAAACCGCAATGCACCAGGAGGCCGGTCAAACTTTTCCAGCTTGATACCGCGTGCCTGTAAATAGAAATCTACTGGTGTGTTCAAGATATTTGGCTGGGCATTCATCCAGATATCCCGCGCACGGATAACACGCTTTTTAGCGTCTTCTTCCTCTTTTGCCTTAGCCTGTTCAGATTTTTCACGGATTTCCGCACGGCGGACTTCCACCGTTTCCGTGCTCAAGCCCAGCCAGTTGCAGGCCCAGCGATATGCCGCACTCAGATCTCGGTTTGTCAGGCAATGCGCGACCAGATCCAGCGGATCGCCACCGATATCTTGAGAAAAGTCTTTCCACACACCGGCTTTTGCACCGTATAGATGCACAGCCAGTTTTGTGCCTGGCTCACCTGCTACAGATCCGGCCATCCATTCAGCGCCGGTTTTTTTGCCACCGGGCAGCAGCTCACGCGCCAAAGCCTCCATCTGGCTGGCCAGCATGGCGGAAACTTCCGCAGCTTTCAGCTTGCCGCTCATGCTGCGTTCCGAACAATAAAGCGCTGCACGGGAAAGCCGTAACCCAGCACGTTAAGCACCGGCATAACCCCACGCCGGGCATTCTGGATGTTGGATAGATGCCCTTTGCTAATACCAAACCGGCGTGCAGCAGCTTCCTGCGTTCCGCAACGCCGGATAAAAGTATTCAGTTTTTCTTGGATTTCGCGGAGTGATGCAAACCGACCACTGCCGTCCCGCGCTGGATAGCGCAAAACTTTCACCAAGCCAAGAGCTTTGCAGACACCATCACTGATGGATTGCATAGCTTCTGCATCACGCACGGACTGTTCTTTCAGCCCATGTTTGCGGGCAAAGGCAGCAAGGCTTTTTTCCGCAGCGATGGCGTTACGCAACCGACCGCAGAAATCATATCCGTCCAGCAGCACCTCAGCCATTGTAATACGCCGCATGCCGAATGGCCTTGCGTGGTGCACGCCATGTGAAACCACCGGACACACGCGACTGCATGGAAAGATCAGGCTGCACGCGCGCGCTTTCACGCAATGCTCGTACATTGAGGGGACGACGGCGGAAAAACCGGCGTGCGGATTTTGCGTTTTTAAGACGCGACATAAGAAGAATTCTCCTGCGCTGCATGCTTTTTCTTGCGACCGATACCCAGGGCATTGCGGCGCAAATAAATGGCGCGCTCAGATATATTGAGTTTATGAGATTGGCGTTTGATACTAAAACCACAGCGGGCATAATGCCGGATTTTAGGATCTAGCTCCCGCCAGTTGAGTGCCTCACGCGCCATCAGCGATGCTCACCTGCAATGGTTTGCCTTCAGCAATGATCTTGTGCGCTGTGGCCTCAATATGATGCAATGATGTACGGGCACGTTGCGCATGTATGAGGATTTCATGCGCTTCCTGCACATCCACATTGCCATCTGCCATACTTTCAAAGCCCTTTTGCAGAACTTCGCTGGTAGCCTTGGCAAACTTGCCCATATCGTGCGGCAGCAGACCGTTGCCGAACTTGACCGGCACCAGGGCAAAACCTTCTGCCTGAGCCATAACGGAAAGAATAAGCGGTTCTTGCGCTTCTTTATCCAGCTCAACAGCAACATCTACCGGCACCACAGATGCTTTTTCACGGTTGCAGTAATCGGAAAGCTGCGTGATGCCGACACGCACAGCGCGGGATATTGAATCCAGCCCACCGCAGGCTTTGATGGCCGTGCGTGTGGCTGTTTTGATAGCTGCGGTTAGCATGGCGCATGACCCGCAGCAGAGGTGCTGGCAGCGGCATTGATGCCGCTGTCAGCTACGTCCATCATGCATGTGTCACCAACATGAAAGGACGATTCTGATGGAGAAAAATGATCCTCAGAAATCTTTGAGAGATATGCACGAACTTGAAGGGGCGCGCGCACGTGCAGAAGCCATGAAAATAGCGTTAAGGGTTGCAGTGAAGTTACTGCCTCACGAAAGTCAGTTAGAACTGCAAAGTATTTTGCAGAATTATTGCTCCGGCGCGATGCCATTGTTAGGAATGGATGAAGCGCTTCAGATTGTGAAAGATAGCTCACCGCCGACACCCCACATGCAGTAAAAATTCCGCAGTAATTTGGCGCATTCTTTGGCGCTGTTTTTCAGGAATAGGCGGGAATTTTTTTGGGCACTTTGCACTGGCCTGATCACAAGCAGCAAAATAATCTTCCAGACCGGTCATAAGTGGATCAGGGTTGCTGGTGGCGGCATCGCTGCCGCCACCAGCTTTTGGAGACGGCTGTGCTGAAGGAATATGTCCCTCCATGTGCGAAGCCCTTAAAGAAGAATGCTGCCGACCTTGATCTTCCCGCTCTTTTTGACGACATTCCTCCAGCCAATCCAGTGTCTCATCCACCCAAGTAACGTAGGGTTTGAGAAACCACTGCACGGCGCGAAACTGCGCAAGATAAGATCCAGTATCCTGAGTTAATGCGCGTGCGCAATCGCACATCCAGACCGGATAAAATCGAGCAACCCAAAGGGTTTGCGCCAATTTATTGCTCGTATGCGCCTTAGCTTGCATGAAGGTGTTTGGTTTAGGTGGGTAATTCTGTTTCATGCTGCGCCATCATGCTTTGCAGGCAAAGAAAGACGTTCGCTCGCATCTTGCGAAGGATCTGAAACGGTAAACGCAAACCGCCGGGTTTTTGAGCGAGGGCATACAACTACGGTATCGCCCACGCTTACCGGCATATTTTCACAGATAGCCGGTTTTCCGTTCACCTCAAGCGCCCCGCCGCGCACAAGTCTACGAGCCTCACCATTCGTTCTGCAAAACTGCGGCGCATAGATCGGAATAAGACTGAAGAGTGCGAAAGATGCCCGAAACGATTCCGGCTGACAGGGTGAGGGCTTGGGCGTACTGCTCTGGTTATGGTTCATGCGAGTTCACCCTTATGTATTGCAGGCGGAGTTCTTTCAGTTTTTTTACGATTTGTTGACGGGTTACGAAATTTTGTCTGCTCCAATAGGGAGAGAGTAACATTAAGGTTTTTGGCAGCGGCCAAAGACGCAATTTTTCCCCAGAACATTGGAGGAATACAGCGACCCACTCGTACCCAATTATACACTCGTCTCTGCGAGAGATTGAGGCGCTTTGCGACATAGGGAACCCCTCCCAGAGCCGCCATAATATCTCGATGACTATTCATAAAGACACATTGTCGTCGTAACGACGATATGTCAAGCGTCGTATGAGGAATGGAAACATGCAGCCATCCCGTCATAATAACGGGATGGCACACAAGAAGCCCCCTAAATCGTCTGAGCTTAAAAAGGCTGTTTGCGCGCGTTTTAAAGCTGCTGGTCAAGCATATACACGCGTGGCTGCGGATTTGGCACGCATGCTTGACATTAATCCTAAACAATTAAGTGGTTATTATACCGGTAGAAATTATCCTGATGAAGCGATTATTGTAAAATTTTGCGATCTTACCGGATGTACTACCGATTGGATTTATCGGGGAGTTATGGATGCGAAGATGCCGGTTGAGACGGCTGTTCATATTGCTCTAACTTATCCTGAGTTGGTGCAAAAATCGGATGTTGCGCCAACCACTGAGGAAGTGGCTTTGGCCGTTGTTGATCTCCAATCCGAACCGGAATGACAAATCCATTCATATTCTAAACTCCCTTTAAAAATAGGCGTGATAGATATATCACAGAGAGAATAAAACGGGAACAAAAATACCGTTGAATGTTAAAATAGCTTTTGTTTGAGGAGGAGAGGCATGGCAGACGAGCAAGCTTTACGTTTATTGGAAGATCAAAGAGGGCAGCAATTAAACGCGCTTCTCGAAAAAATGTATTCGAAAACTGATTCAGGGGCCTTTTGTTGTCTTATATGTAAAAACGACAGCTATTCTATTGCTATAAGTGGAGAATCTTCTCCTAGGGTTAATTTGTATCCTGGTAGCAAATATTATGATGCTTTAGTCGTGGTTTGTGAAAATTGTGGTTTTGCACACACATTTATTCTTTCAATTTTGGAAAGAAACTCCAAATGAATAGCAAGGCACATTTTGCTGGCCCAACACTCGTAGTGGATAATGGCAAAGATGAAGATAATTCACGTATAGGAGGCTCTGGAGGGGGAGATGATGGTGACATGGAGCGTAGAATAGCTAAACTGGAGGATAAATTAGAAACACTTCAGGTAACTTTAACTTCCATACAGGTTACGCTTGCTACAGTGGCAACAAAAAATGATGTGAAAAATGTCGAAGTAGAGTTGGCTGGAATTAAAGGGAAAATTGATAATATTCCTACAACAGCAAAAGTTGCAGCAATTATTGCAATTGTTGGAGCTTTGTTAAAGCTTGTGCCTTGGCTTACTAGATAGATTCCTCTGATGAGGAAATCCCATGAGGCAGCTGATAGAATATCGTCGTATAGACGTTTTTTTTGATTGAATTATCGTCGTAATGACGATAATCATCTCTTCATCGCCACGACGCGATGGAGGAATGAATGACACTTATTGCGGAACTCCGCACGGTATCGGATGCTGCGCTAGAGCGCTCCCGTGCTGCATCGCAGCTGATCACGGCCATTGGCCCGCTGCTAGACCCAACACTACCCACACCAAACGCCATGCAGGCCGCCCGCGTGCAGCGGGCTGCCCTGAAACTGGTGGATACCGCGCTGGAGGAAAGCGGCGCAGATGCCACCCGGTACGTAGGCTTTGGTTTGGCAGCCCTATATTGCGGCCTGCAACCAGATACCTTCCATAGCCTATGTGAAAAAGGCAAAGGCCCGCGCTGCACCATAGTTGAAGGCAATGGCCTGTTTACTGTGGCTGCTCTGGATGAATGGATGGAAAGCATCCGCCAGAAGGAAGGTGTGTGATGGTTGATCCAGCATACCCACTTCTGAGCATTGCCCCTTTCGGTACAGAAGGCCCCCGAACAAAAGCAGGGCCGGTAGAATGCCTTGGTTTTACAAGAAAAGGTGAAAACCAGCACAAGATTTTCTTGTTTCGCGATAGCGTTGGTCAGGTAAGGGAATTAAGGGAAACCCAATTATTCCGCCGACCGGATATTGTTGCGTTGTTTGGTGGAGATATTAGCTGGCTGAAAGAGCATTTCCCAAAGAAATCTACTGTCAGCAAAGTTCTTCCGGGTGGAGAAGTCGCCGTTGGCGAGATGGTGGTTGATTTTGTAATAAGGGACGCAGCAGCTTGCCTTATTAAAGGCTGCTACATACAGCATCTTACAAACCCCCATACGGCAGATGTTCAAAATCCCGCAGAAAAGACCACTATCATTACTAATGATAGTGAGAATGCGAGATCAGAACGTGTTCCTGTTCTGAAAATCCTTTTCTATGCATTTATGCTTGCCGCAGGAGCATTTATGTTGGGCTTGCGCGCTGGACGATGCACGGCATGAGCAACATACGTGTGCGTAATCAGGATGCCCGCTTACAGGATCTGATTACACAGTTTCTCCAGCAGGCTGACTACATGGATCGCGTTTCTATCGACTTCCGTGCAGAACTGTTCATGCCCGCAGCAAAAGCTTTTGAAAACCTAGCTACCTGCATGCGCGAACAGGCCAACGAACTGCAACAGCACCTCAAACATACCATTCTTGCAGAGGATCATACCCCATGACCTGCACACAATCCGCCACGTTCCCTGGCATGCGCATTGTTCCCGTAGCCCGTGATGTTGTGGTGAAAGACCCATCCGGCAAAGGACAGCATGCATACCCAACCATTGGCCGCGAAACACGCACGCTGATGTTTGGGAAAACACCCGTAAAACACACGGTAGTTTTTGCTGATGGCCAAACGCTAAACTTTCCACCAGCTTGGATTGTGCCGATTACAGATACCATGCCGGACGTACCGCAGCATGGATCACTGGTGGAATGCATGGAATGCCCCGATACCAGGCAACACTAACACGCAATCAGGCAGGCAGATACCAGGGCACGGTAACAGACCAGCGTACAGGCAATCAGATTGATTTCCCTGATTGCAGCAAGGAGCGCAAGGCTGGCCGCTGGATTGTATCGGGCAAAAGCACAACACCCAGCCTGCCTGAATGGTTTTTGGAAATGCGTTCGATGGGTGATGGTCTGTTTGAAATAACAGCCACAGACGACAGGAACTTTCTCATCCGGTTCCCTGAATGCGAACAGGACGAAATAGACGGACAACGCGGCATCATTGGATGGGCAGACGATGTGCAGCTGATTGCAGCACGAAAGGAGAGGGCGGCATGAGCAATCCAATTATGGAACGCTCATATGTAACAGATCTTCTGGTTACAGCATTGCTGGAGGCTAGTGTTGGGCAGATTGTTCAATACAAATATCTCCAGCAGCTGGTGAACCATGATGTTCAGGGACGGCACAGATATCTTCTGGAACGTGCCCGGCATATCTGCATGCGGGATCATAAACGCGCCTTCACAACCGTGATGAATGTTGGCCTCCAGCGTACGGCAGCAGAAGATCTGGTGAAGTTAGGGAAAGGCCAGATCAAACGCGTGCGGAACGCCGCCAAAAAAGGCGCGGTTATTATGGATACCGTGCAGCGCGCCGATCTGACAGAGCAGCAGGCACTTGAGCACGATGCCACACGCGGGATTCTTGCGGCCATACAAACCGCCAGCAAGCCACGCAAAAGCATGCAGGCATCCAGAGCAAATGCAGATCCACAGGTGAAACTATGAGCACGGCGCAGAACGGTTGCGGCCTGCTAGCTAGATGGCAGGCAGACCGGAGCCGTTTGGTTCTATCATGCGTCACGGCGCTCCGCTGCGCTCCACACCACAGCATGCCGCAGCGCATCACTTCACATCGCAACGCTACGGGGAGCAGAGCTTCGGTTCTGTTCCTCGGAACGGTGCTTATCGTTCCACGATGCGCCATAGCGCGTCGCAGCTCCCCGCTCCGCTCCGCGCAGCAACACAACACAACACAATGAAAAGACGGGCGGCATCATGCTGCCCGTCACCTAACGGAACAAGGCCATGATCATTCGGAAATGTAACGTTAATATCAAAGGGGTTTCCCCTTATTCACCGTCCAAACCCATTGCAGAAAAACCAAAGGAATATTCCCACAAGGAATGGGAGGAAATGCAGTGGCGTAACAAGGCGCACGTTGATGAACGGACAGGAAAAGTTTTTGTGCCGTTTATGTCTTTCAAAAAGGCACTGACATCATCAGCAAAGCTGACAATCCGCAAGGTTTCCGGAAAGGGAAATAAGACGTTCTCCAGCATTGTCCAGGCGGGCATCATGATTGATACGCCGCTGATGCTGGACATCACCCGTGATGATCTTATTCCGGAAAGCTTCCTATGCTCAGCTACAGGCGACCCAACAGGGAAAGGCTCACGCGTAATGCGCACCTTCCCGCGCATTGATGATTGGGGCGGCATGCTGACTTTTCATATTTTCCAAGAAGACCTCTCGAAAGATGTTTTTGAAGAATATCTGGAAGAAGCCGGCATGATGATTGGTGTAGGACGCTTTCGCCCAGAAAATGGCGGCGTAAATGGCCGCTTCCAGATCCAGAAAACCGAGTGGGAAACACTATGACTGAAACCCGCGCACCGTTTAACGGGAAGAAGAAAGATCCCATAGGCGTGTTCGTACGGTTGCATGATGGCATGTTGAATGAGAAGCAGATTGCCGCTCTGTGCAACCCTAAGCGCTCTAGCACAGAAAACATCCTTACCATCGGCACCCCTGTCACTGGCGGCGAGATGGACTACTATGCTCAGATAATCTGGTTTGAAGACGCTCCAGAGCCTGAAATTGTCGCGTGGCGGAATAGAGATATTAAGAAAGGTGATAATGTAAAGGTTGTCCGTCAATCAGATGCCCTCGCAAAACTTGTCGAGCGCGATGCGGAGATTGCGCGACTAAACCAGAAGATCACCAAACTGAAAGATATAATTGCAGGGGCAATGATACAATCGTGCTTACATGGTGCGGATGGAGATATTGGACGACTACGGCGCGTTGAAGCTGAACTGGAAGCAGTCAACGCCTTGAACAGATCGGAAGGAATGAGCCGTGAAAACTGCCCATGAGCCAACATGCTGCCGTATTAGCGCCCTAGCGCAGAGATGGGATTGCTCACCAACCAAGATCCGCAGAATGGTGGAAACTGGCGAGCTTCCATCCCTGCGCCTAGGCAGAATGGTGCGGATACCTATGCAGGCCATCAAAGAATTTGAAGAAAAACAATGCCAAACTCAGACGCAAAAGAGCCCAGATTGTGCCGAGTCTCCAAACGAAGCACATGGCACATCTATTACCAACGCAAACGCATCTCTACGGGCTGCGAGGATAGGGTTTCGGCTGAATTAGTCCTTCATAAGTTCAAGGAGGGGCTTCTAAAGCCAGAAATCCGGGCTGCTGGCATTTCTGGTATATTAGATGCGTATCATGCAGACCGCGTGAACAATGAAAAACCCGGAGCGGAACGCATAGGCTGGTCTCTCAAGCCGCTGAAGGTATTTTTTGGGGATAAGCCACCAGAAATTATTACACCCGATTCGTGCAAGAGATATACGGCGTTCAGGCTAGATCAGGGCGTTCAGATCAGCACTGCCAGAACCGAACTAGGTACACTACGCGCTGCAATGCGGTGGGCTGTTAGAGAGGAAATTGTTTCCAAAGCCCCGCGCACAAAGCTTCCACCGCGTCCAGATGCACGCCAGCGCTGGTTAACCAGAAGTGAGGCGGCTGAATTGGTAGATGGCTGTGTTGCCCACCATATTCGATTGTTTGTGCTGCTGGCGCTGCACACAGCAGCCAGAAAATCTCACATACTTACACTGACATGGAGCCGTGTAGATCTACAGGCGCGGATCATTGATTTCCGTGACCCAGCTAAACCACGCACCAAAAAGGGCAGGGCACGCGTGCCTATTAACGATACGCTCTATGAAGCCCTGAAAGAGGCTTATGAGCTGCGTGAAACAGAATTTGTTGTGGAATGGGCTGGTGATCAGGTTTCCTCCATCAAAACAGGCTTCAGGGCGGCAGCCAAACGCGCTGACCTGAGCGGAATTACACCACATACGTTGCGGCACACGGCAGCGACATGGATGGCGCAGGCCGGAATATCTCTGTGGGATATTGCTGGCTATCTAGGCCACAGCAATATTAAGATGGTGGAAGAAACATACGCCCACCACTGCCCAGACTATTTGCGGACAGCAGCAGGCGTTTTGGGGTGATTCTCTCGCTAAAATAAGCAACAGTGCTCGCTTGTGTTCATGAACACAGACACCCGGAAACTGGCGGAAATCCATGATCAAAAAGAGCGTTTCAAGAGCGGGCAAAATAACTTAACCCGTTGAAATATAACAACGGGTTACAGTATTCGGGACGCAGGGGCCGGAAGTTCGAATCTTCTCACTCCGACCAAGTTTTTCCTTAAAATTGTTATGATGCGTTATGCAATGCATATTGCATAAAAAAAAACTTCTGCCCGGAATAGATTCCAAGCAGAAGCATTTTCATACATTTATATTCTGTTATCAGGCACTTTTAACGGCGTAAGGCTGCACATCTGATGCATTTGAATGTTGAAAATTCTGCAATGTGTCTTCCAAGGAAGAGCCAATCAGCAAAGAATCCCAACGGTGCATTTCTGTCTTTTTAGCCACAAGTGCCGCGTGGTTGATTTCTTCCAACTTAATGGCAGCATAAGAACCTAAGCCAATGCTCGCCAAGAAAGCTGCCAGACCAATCAAACCTGGGCCAGAAAACACGTAATCATTCCAACGTGTTGTTTCTGGCAACATCTGCCACAAATATACAGAAAAAGGCGTGTTATCTACAAAATCAGACTGGTTTACAGTGAGACCAGAATGAAAAATAGAAAACTTAAGCCCGCATGCAATAAAAATAAAAGTGGAGCAGATGGCCAGGCTAAGAGCAGCTAGCCATAAAGAAACAAAAGTTGCTTTTTTCCATGCCATGAGTCCGGCCTCCTAATTTGGGGTGTTAGGGGGCAAAGCAGAAGATAATTCTTTTCCGCTTCCTCCAATGATTAAAATGTATATCAGGGATGCAAAAAACACAACATGAATCTGAGCTTTTATCCTAGCAGAGCAGGAGAAAAAGCAGTGGCAAATTGTCTTTTAATGCCCATGTAATAGTTAGAAGAAAGACACATTACGGCATTATGTCGTGCAGCAGTATCCGAAGTTAAGTGCAAAGGGCACCGGTGTTATGTGGACTGCAATATCCAAAAAAACAGGGTTGGCAGCCCTTTTGGTATGTGGGCTTAGCGTTCCTGTATTTTCAGCACATGCTCATCCCGGGCCAGGCGGGGGTGGCTTTGGTGGAGGGGGCGGATTTGGCCACGGTGGATTTGGCGGTCCCGGTGGGGGTGGATTTGGCCACGGTGGCTTCGGTGGTCCTGGTGGTGGCGGTTTTGGTCATGGTGGCTTTGGTGGCCCAGGAGGAGGTTTTCCTCGTGGTGGATTC
>NZ_VHOP01000032.1:0-14418 GCF_008704325.1 Acetobacter sp. DmW_125128
AGATACGAGAAAACAGCAACGTCGTTCCTCGCCATCATCCACATCGCTGCCGCAGCAGACTGGATCAAGTCCTAACAGGCCCTAAACACTTTACAAACACGCCTGGCATCCGTACGCAGTATAGAACAGCGTAAGATGTGTCCTGAAATAGGAATCTCCCCTCAAAAGCGTACAACTATCCTTGATGATCAAGTACGTAGCGTCCAGTAAATTCAAAGTTAAATGTAATATTTTCAAATACTTATATATAATAAAATATATTTTTCTACATGCATTAATACACGTTGAAAAAATTGCACGCGCCATCTTTCTGGCGCGTGCTTTCTGAGTCAGCATGCAACCTTAATACCAAAAGCATATTCGCAAAGCTGAAAAACTAGCAACATGTTGCAACACGATATGATCACTGAGTTTATACATTCTTGTCTGGCATCCTCTCGCAACAAGTTTTATCATTCCCTATCAAAGAATGAGTCCTGAGCTTAAAAATACATGGGAGTTCTTTGTTTAACCCCTATCAATTGCGCAAAATTTTCATGAATATTTATGTTTCGATTGCGCTAACATAAATAAATGTTATAAGTTTGTCCCGTAATTAGTTAACAACTCAATAGGCAGGGTTTTATCCTGGCGTAATTCGATGGTTTAGAAAATGAAAACACATACGCATTTCCAAGACAAAGATAGTCAAACATTCTTTATTGGTGGTATAAAATATGACTGATCAGACAACGGCAACCAGCACTCAAGCTAATCAGTCCAAGACAATACAAGGGGCCCCATACCCCACAGCTGCCGCGCTTCCCACACAGCAAGCGCCAAAGAATATTCGGTTTGATTTTAACGAGGGGTGCCGCGTTCACCTCCCTTTGTTGGGAGAAACGGAAGGGACTTGGCGTATTGAACTCGCAGATCTGGATACCGGAAATATTTTGTTTGCACAGACGGGCTTGAGCCAAGCGCTCGTTCGTTCATCCAAGCGCTGGTACGTGCGGTTTGGCATCACTGTCTGGCAGGATGTTACAGCAGAAGACGGAAAAGTTACCAGCACGCAGGTTTTTTCCCACGCTTACGATTCAAAAAATAAGCAGGTTCTTATCATATTCCCTGTCGGAACATTGGGAGATACGTTGGCATGGGTACCCTATGCCGCACGTTTTGCAGAAATGCGGCAAGCGCAGGTAACATGCGCCATGTCCGAACTCCTGATTCCATTATTTCAAAATGCCTACCCACACATCAATTTTGTTACGCATGATGATGTACGAACAAAAAAACTTACAGAGCAGGCTTACGCAACTTATTATCTAGGCCTCTTTTTTGATGATGCCACTTGTGACTGGCAACCTTCCGACTTCCGTTTGGTGGGACTACATAAAACGGCAGCCTATATTCTTGGGGTTAGCCCCAAAGAAGAACCTGCAAAAATCAGCTTTCCAGATGAAGGACGCCCTATTGAGGAACCTTATGTCTGTATTGCCGCTCAAGCATCATCTCAATGCAAATACTGGAACAATCCGACGGGATGGGATGAAGTTATTAAATGGCTGAAAGCCCAAGGATACCGGGTGATCTGTATTGATCAGAAAACCGTACATGGTACTGGTATTGTCTGGAACCATATTCCGTATGAAGCAGAAGACCAAACCGGTAGCCGCCCTCTTACAGAACGTGCGCGCTGGCTGAAACATGCAGAGTTTTTTATCGGGCTTGGCTCTGGCTTATCTTGGCTGGCATGGTCTACCGGAACCCCTGTGGTCATGATTGCTGGCTTTAGCCACCCGACAACCGAATTTGAAACGCCTTTCCGTATCATCAACTGGCACACCTGTAATTCTTGCTGGAATGACCCAAAAGAGCGTTTTGATCACCATGATTTTTTATGGTGCCCACGGCATGCCAACACGCCGCGCCAGTTTGAATGCACGCGCCTTATTACGGCGAAACAAGTTATTGAAACAATAAAACCCATTGTTCATAAAAAATAACGATCATTTCATATATTTCTCAAAGTGCTACCATTGGTGGTGACAGCAGCAACACTGAGCAGAACGGCAGCACTGCCAGCGGTGTTACTGCTGAGGCCGAGGGATATAACATGTTTATAGTAATGTGGCCGCCATTAACGCATTCATATCTGGCGGCACGCTTGAAACTGTTGGATCAACCTCGTTTACATCAGCAACAACAGGTGAGAATATTCTCGCCTCCTCTGGCGGCACAAGTATATCTGCAACTTTAAAAGAACCTTATGTTACCATGAATCTTTCTGGGTCTGCTTCGGATACAACTCTTTCTGCCGGTGCTGTTGATGTTCATACAGACGGTGAACTGACCGATACAACAGTCCAGAGCGGTCTCATCACCCTGTCTGGCGGCAATGTCACGGTTGTGAATGCAACACATGGCAGTGGTGGGCTTATTGTTGATGATGGCGGCAACTTAACCTCCGCAACGCTAGCAAGTGATGGATATGTTCATATTTCTGCTGGTGGTTATATTGCTGCCGATACTAAAATTATAAGCGGCTATACGATAGTTTACGATGATGGAAAAGTCTTTATCAGTTCCATACAAAGTGACATCATAACTGTTTCTGGCGGCAACATTTCTGGCCTTCACCTCAACACAAGCGGGTTTATTAATCTCTATGATGGGGTTCTGCCACAGATATTACTAGCACCGGAAACAACCTTACAAACGGGAATAGTGGTGTAAACGTTTCAGGCGGTACACTTCAGAATATTACATTTAATAACAGAGGTTATGACTTTTCTTTCAATACATCTCTGGCAAACACAACAACCAATACCATTGTAAGCAGCACCACTGCCTTTGAAGCTGTTTCTGCAAGAAGAAGCTCTATTAGTGCCACTATAAGTGATGGTGGTCATGAATATGCCAATGCGGGCGCTACAATCACTAACCCAACCGCTAAAAACGGTAGGGCAATCACCATTCAAAACGATGCATCATTAAGCATTGGAAGTGACAGCCAGTTAAGCAGCACCGTAACTTTGTTAACTGGTAGCAAAGCATCCATCTATTCCGATGCTGGCAGCACCATTATTATGGATGGTCATACAAATACGGGTTTGGTCATTTCTGGTTTTAACGGCGCATCTGCTGGCAATTCAGATGGGATTGTGCTGGACGGTATAAAAAATGGAGATGTTTTGAACCGTTGTAAATAACCGTCGTTTAATGGGTATTGCTGTGGGAAATGTACATTTCCTTTCTACCAAACATCAGCATAAAATCACTTCTCACCTTCAGGCCTAAAAACCAGAAGGCTGGCACGATACAAATTGGACTGATTGCGCATGGATCAATGGTAACGCTGCACTGCCTCTGGCAAGGTAACTTATTCCACTGCACTATTGGCATTCTGCCCACAAATATTCGAGCAGAAAGACCTTTTTTAGTTAATCATCAGAATAAGGCAGATACCAAAAATTCTGCCTAATACGTCAATACAATACTTATTTTAAGCAGGCTCTACCTTTTGTAGGTAGAGCCTTTTTTCTAGCGTTACTCAATTATCTTTTGGCACTCACAGCACATCTTATCGCTCTGCAGTCCATTCAGCATAACTGTATTATTTTAGCATCACTCTCCATCCATATTCATTCATATACAGATTTATGTACCAATATATATAGACAAGCTGACATCCGGCCCGGCAAAAGAAACTCACCCCTTGTTTTTTACTTTAAACCCGGACCTGCCAGAATCTATGCACGATCGTTTTCATACTTTTTGCGCCGCTGGAACGTTTAGCGCCCTTTTGTTGACAACCTCGGCACTGGCTACAACGCCTGATCCTACAAAGCCGCATGCAAGCAGCAAACAAGCTGCTATAAAAACAGCAGCACCAAAAAAACAAGCCACCGCCGCCCCTATTGCAGGGATACTGGATGGCTCCAATGGTGAGACTGTGAATGTTCATGGCCATCATGCCGCAGATGGCACTGCCGCCAAATATATGAACAAGATTGTTTATCTTGGCCCATTAGGTAACCGAGATACTTTGGATACGCCTTATTCTGTCATGGGTGTTCCGCACGATGTTGTGGTGAACCAACAGATCCGCAACCTAAATGACATGGCGCAATATCTCCCTTCCGTGCAGTTGGAAGTTCGTGGTGATCCCAACACGTCTCGCCCACAATCTCGTGGGTTTGAGGCCGATGTCATCTCCAACTCTCGTCTTGATGGGCTAAACGTTGTTGCCACCACACCTTATGCGGCAGAATGGGTAGACAACCTGCAAGTTCTGAACGGCTTGGCAGGCGCAATGTATGGGCCAGAAAACCCAGCCGGTGTTTTTGAATATACCCTCAAACGCCCAACAGATCGGCGTACAGAACGCCTTTCTGTTGGTGTAGATTCCATCGGCACACCAACAGTTAATGGTGACATTTCTGGTCGTTTGGGGCGGAATGGCTGGTTTGGTTACCGCCTAAACATGCTGCATGCCAACGGCACCGCTTATACGCAAGGCAGCATGGTTCGCCGCGAAATGGTCAGCGGTGATTTTGATATCCACCTTGATGACAAGACGGTTATCGAAATTGATGCCAGCCACTACACTTTTGACCAGCGCGGTACTGCACCCGGTTTTGGTATTCTAGCGACCGGAGTGAGCGGAGATAAACTGCCCGAAGCACCGGATCTGAGCAAACGGCTGGCTCCTGAATGGAGCGGCTACAATATGGAAACCAATACGTTTCTTGCCAAAATTAAGCACCAGATCAACAAAGATTGGAGCTTCACACTGGGTGGTTTGTATCAGGATGCCGCCAGACAATCCTTTGGTGTGGCTGATACATTGTGTGATGGCAGCAAAACCTGCGGTGGCCTAACTGGTAGCAATGGCTGGTTCAGTTCCAAAGCAACTGCCACAACCACGGCGAATGATTTCCGTGTTGGCAGTAACATGGCCTATTTTAACGGCCGTGTTCACACCGGGCCCTTGCAGCATGATCTGGTGATTGGCACCAACGGTTACATGATGGGGAATTATAACCCCACAGGTGCAGTTACAAGCGCACAGAACTTAGGGGTATATAATCTCTCCGGCCCCTCCCCTTCCAGCGGCACACAGCCTTATTATCATGGGCGTTATAAATCCAGCAGTGTCACTAGCCAGTCTTTTATTGTGGGTGACACCATGCGCATCAACAAACATTGGTCTGTTATGGGCACACTTGCCTGGAGCTGGATCAATCAGGAAAGTGCGCTTAACTCCAAAAGCCCTCTCAGAAAAACTTTTGATACATCAGCAGCTTTTAGCCCCACAGCCAGCGTGATGTACAAACCAACAGATAACCAGACCATCTATTTTACTTATGGTCGTTCTGTTGAAGCAGGGCCTGTTACCCCTAATAGTGCAAGCTACACCAACACAAACATGGCGCTGCCCATTGCCCATTCTGAAGAATATGAAGTGGGCTACAAACTGCGTTACAAAACAATGCAGTTTAACGTTGCCGGTTTCCGTATGACATCACCATACGCAATGTATGTGGCCGCAAAAAACCCGGATGCAGGTTGCGCAGCCATGACAAATTGCCAGACCTATCAATACGGCGGCACACAGCGCAACTATGGTGTGGAAGCCCAGATTTCTGGCGAAGTGCTGCCTAACCTTTCTGTACTTGCTGGCATGACCTGGCTGGATGCAGAACTAGTGCACGCAGCATCTTCCTCACTTAATAATAAGGAAATTGTTGGCGCAGCACCTTTGCAGGCTAACATGTTGCTGGATTATCGCTTGCCGGCTTCCATGGGGTCATTTGCCTCTGGTTGGGCCTTCAATGTCAATGTGCATTACATGGGCAATCGCGCAGCTAACGTTACCAACACACTCCATACCGGGTCCTACACCACGTTGGATCTGGGTACGCGCTATGCATTTCATGTGGCACAATTTCCATGGGTTGTACGTTTTGGGGTGAGTAACGCTACTAATGAACGCTACTGGGCCTCGGTTTATACCGGCGCACCAAGTGGCACATCTGGCGCAGCATCCAGCTTGTATGCTGGCCTGCCACGTGTTTATCACTTCACTTTCTCTGCGGAGTTCTGATACTCTTTTCCGTACAATCAAACGCACGGAAAATAGAACCAACATGCGTGTTACCAAAAGACTGATAGCTCCGCTGGTTCTATTTTCCATATGTATCAGTTTTTTCATATTCAGAAATATAGAGGGCTTTGGCGGCCTGCCTTTCAGCGATGAATCTGGGCACTTTCTGGGTGTTCTCGCCATGCAACATGGTGATCGGCTTTATCGAGACTATATTGATGCGCATGGACCTCTGGTTTTCATGCTCTCATGGATACTGGGGCCTGTTGCTGGTGTTTCGCACCTTTGGGTTTTCCGGCTTGTTTCTACACTAATGGTCAGCCTTGCCGGGCTGGCCATTTTTTGTACGCCTCTTTTTACTTTTAATTGGCAGCGTTATCTGGCAACCGCCATGTGGGTGGGAGGCATTGCGTCTGTCTGGACCGTGCAAGGCCTGCATCTGGATAGTTATTGGCCCATTGGCGGTGCATTAACTGTTATCAGCATGGCTACTTTTGTGGTGCCACTTTGCCTGAATAAACCTGTATCTGAGCCTCAGGCTTTTTGCGGAGGCTTTGCCACGGCACTTTTACCCTTCGCAGCCTATGCGTTTGGCCCACTCGCTGTTTTATTTTACGCCACCCCGTGCCTGATCTGGGCATTTAATCGCTCAGCTTACAAAGAAACTCTAAAATGGGTCACTCTGGGGTGCCTTTGTGCCTGTTTGGTCATGACATTATGGCTCGCCGTCTATGGCGATATAGGAGGCATGATTGCTTTTCATATTACCGCCAATCAGAGATGGTATGCACATTACATTCCCTTTGGCATGGATGCCTTTCTACACGGCATGGCACTTTCCTTTGCGCCTGACCGCGTTATAGAAACACTGGCTGTCATCACCATCGGTTTTGGTAGTTTTCTTCTTGTTTGGAAAAGCACCTATAAGGTTTGTGCCCTTCTGGCTATTTGTGGTCTGATGACGCTTCAGATCCGGGGAATGGATGGTTTTCAAAACGGGGCTTTTCTTATGGCTGCGTTTGGTTTGGCAAGCTTAATGGCCACAGCCTGTTTAAAAAACCGTCCTAATATTTTATCGTTCTTGGCATTCGGTAGCATTGGCGGAATATTCTTCTCCTCCCAACACGCCCTTTCCTCTCCTTGGGGGCAAACATTGGCACAAAGGCGTGCCACTGAGTGGCATCTGACACAAGATGACTCTGTTGATTTTGCCAAAACCATTCGTGCTTATACACGTCCCGATGAGCGAATTTTGGCTGTCCCTTATAATCCTGATGCGTATCTTCTAGCCCACAGGTTACCCATAAAGAAATATCATGCGTATCTCCCGTGGGAAGCCGATTACGCCGCCCACCCGTGGCACGGGTATGATCGTGATTTATGTACTGATTTACCTAAAGATAAGCCTCCAGCCATTTATTTTGATAGCTGGGTTATCTGGGGCGTGCATGATCCCAAAAAGTTCATGCCCTGCGTGGTTGATATTCTGCGCACAGACTATACGCAAGTGCCTACGGGATCTTCCGTTTATATCAGGAATGATCGCCTGCCCCATCTACCATCCTGAAACAATAAATAATCATCACCTTAATTTTTATGCAGCGGCTTTGTTTAACTTTATAAATTTAAAAATAAAAATACTGAAAAGTGTTATTCTACAGTGTGTTGGCATGGAAATAATGATTTAATTTTTGATGCTCATCAGTTTATCCTTGCATTCCTTTTGGTTTACGCACATTGATAGCGCAAGCGGATGCTTTTATCTGAGTCATCGGCGCATGTTGCGTCAGTTTTTCTCCTTAAAAGTTATGATTTCGTGTGTATTTTGTACACGACCGCTGTTGTGAAAAAGGAGCCTTGTTATGGCAACAGGCACCGTAAAATGGTTTAACCCTACAAAGGGTTTTGGTTTCATTCAGCCGGACAATGGGGGACAGGACGCGTTCGTTCATATCTCTGAGCTTGAGCGCGCCGGTATGCATACCCTTACCGAAGGCCAGCAGGTCTCTTACGAGCTCGAAGCCGGCCGTAACGGCAAGACATCTGCAGTAAGCATTAAAGCAATCTAATTGCTTTAAGCTGCATTTGATGCTGTAAAAAGCCGCCCTTTGGGGCGGCTTTTTATTTGCCATTTTTGCAAATATCCAATTACCCTTTTTCTTTCCAGCCACCACCAAGTGAACGATAAAGCGTGACCAGATTCTGATATCTGGATACATCTACCGAAATTTGATTTTGCTGTGCTTGCAAATAGGCCCTCTGCGATTCCAGCGTTGTTAAGTAGGAATCGATCCCTGCTTCATAACGCATCTTTGCAAGACGGTACGCATCCCCAGAAGCATTTACCAAAGCATCTACTTCCTTCTGCTCATCCAGATACGCCTTTCTTCCAGCCAGCGCATCAGCAACTTCTCGGAATGCTGTCTGCACTGTTTTTTCGTAGGCTGTAATTTTGCTATCCCGGCGCGCTTTAGAGGCTTTCAGGTTCCCTGAATTCTGCCCCCACGTCCACAAAGGAATTTGAATGTTTGGGTTCACCCCCCAAGTGGTTGCCGCAGATGTAAACAGTTTATGAAACTGCAAGCTGGAAATACCATCACTGGCCGTAAGTGTAATACGCGGGAAAAACGCAGCACGCGCTGCACCAATATCTGCCTGCGCAGACAACAGATCATGTTCAGCCTGCACAATATCAGGTCGGCGGTTCAGCAAATCTGATGGTAAACCAGCAGGCACATCCGCCAGAACAGTTTGCTGCCCCAAATTGGAAGGCGGCGGCAAATCAGCAGGAATGGGCGCCCCTATCAGCAAGCTGATAAGGTTTTCATCCTGCTCCACCTTTCTTTGAGAATCAGCCAACAGGCCAGCACTTTGTGCAACCTGCGTTTCTGCCTGCCTGACAGTCAGCAGATCGGCTTCTCCGTGGTTATATTTATCTTGGATAAGCTGCAATGTGCCTTTCTGGCTTCCCAACGTATTTTGCGCAAGTATAACATCCTGCTTATCACCTAACCACGCAATATATGCGTTGGCAACCTGCGCAATAATGCTGATGGTCACCCCCCTAAAGTTTTCCTGCTGGGCCAGTGTTTCTTCTGCTGCTTCTCGGCTAAGGGAACGGATGCGGCCAAAAATATCAATTTCATAAGCCGAAAACCCAATACCACCCTGATAAAAACGGAACGGATTACGCGCCATACCCGTACCTGTTTGGGCTGAATCCAAACCAGGCGCAAAGCTCAAACCCGCGGCATCAGATGGAGCCTGATACATTGGCCCACCAGTTGCCCCAATGCTGGGAAACAAGCCTGCATGCTGGATATCATAACGCCCCTGCGCTTCTACAATGCTGGCCGCCGCCTGCCGGATATCTCTGTTTTCACGCAGGGCAATGGTAATCAGCTGCTGCAAACGCGGGTCTATAAAGAAGTCTCGCCAGCCAATATCAGATGCGGCCTTTTGCAGCATGGCATTATCTGTGTGCTGATAATCTGCCCACGTTTGTGCAAGCGGCGGTTGTGGCCGCTTGTATTTGGGTATCATAGTGCAGCCACCCAAAAGCCCGGCTGCCACTGCAAGACATGCAACTTGACGATACAGGCGCGACTGACGGGATGCGGAAAAATGCGTCATAATTTTACTCGTGTCCGTCAGAATTCATAATCTGGGCATGCGGATCCGTGCGTTCGTTGATGCGCTTCACCTTGAAAAGCCGAAGAACAACCACAAAGAACACAGGCACAAAATAAACAGCCAGCAACGTTGCCGAAGCCATACCACCCACTACAGCCGTGCCAATAGCAACACGCGCGGCAGACCCTGCCCCTGATGCGATAGCCAGTGGAAATACCCCCACCACAAAGGCAATGGATGTCATCAAAATGGGGCGCAAGCGTTCCCGCGCAGCCGTTAGAACAGCCTCTTCCAAGGTTTTGCCTTGCTCAAAGCCCATTTTGGCAAATTCAACAATCAGAATGGCGTTCTTAACTGCCAGCCCAACTGTTGTAAGCAGCCCCACCTGGAAATAGACATCGTTCGCTAAGCCGCGCATTAATGTTGCAATAATTGCGCCAACAACCCCCAGCGGAATAACCAGCAGAACCGCCAGCGGAATGGCCCAACTTTCGTACAATGCTGCCAGACACAGCAGAATAACGATCATGGCCAGAGCATAAAGTGGCCCTGTAGAAGACCCAGACGCATTCTGCTCAAAAGATAGACCCGTCCATTCATACCCGATGCCTGCGGGCAGTTTCTTCAGGATATTGGTAATTGTCGCCAGCGCCTGGCCAGAGCTATAACCCGCAGCCGGTTGGCCCAGAATTTCAAAAGCGTTGAAGCTATTATAGTTTTCAACCTTCTGCGGACCAGAAATCCAGTGGGCGCTTACAAAAGCATTCAGCGGCACCAACGTGTTCGTGAAGTTTCGGATATACCATTTGTCCAGATCCTGCGGCTGCATACGGGAACTGGCAACACCTTGGATATATACCTGCTTTACACGGTCATTGCGCGTAAACTGGTTGACGTAAATAGAGCCCAGTGCCCCTTCAATAGTGGTATTGATATCATCAATAGTCACACCAAGAGCGTTTGCTTTTTCCCGGTCAATATCCAGATGGTACTGGCCAGCATCTTCCATACCATTCGGGCGCACAGCCAACAGGCTGGGGTCCTGGGCAGCCATACCCAGCACCATGTTACGGGCTTCCAGCAATTTTTGGTGGCCTAGATGCGCACGGTCTTCCAACTCAAGGTCAAACCCTGTTGCGTTCCCCAATTCCAGAACCGCTGGCGGGTTAAAGGCCAGAATCTGTGCTTTAGGGCTGCCCCAAAAGTGCATCATAATCCGCATGGCAATTGCAGCAGAAGATTGGGATGCTTTCGGGCGGACAGACCAATCCTTCAAACGGATAAAGAACGCGCCAGAGTTCTGGCCCTGCCCGGCAAAGTTAAACCCGTTTACAGAATAAACGGATTCAACAGAATCTGCTTCCGTCTTAAGAATATAGTCTGCAACAGCATGATTGATCTCGGCTGTTTTTTCCATGGGGGCATTGGGCGGCATGGTGATCTGCCCAAAAATGAGCCCCTGATCTTCATCCGGCAAAAAGCCACCGGGAACCCGGAGAAACAGAACAACCACAGCCGCTGTAATAAGAACAAAAGCCCCCATTGTGAGCATAAAATGCCGCAGAAGGTAGTTTACACCACCAAGATAACCATTGGTCAGCCTTGTAAAATGGCGATTAAACCACCCAGCCAGACCTTTAGTTTTTTCATGCTGACCGGGTTTGAGCATAGTGGCGCACAGGGCTGGCGTAAGCACCATAGCCACCAGCACAGAAAGCCACATGGCCGCAACAATGGTGATAGAAAACTGCCGATAAATAACCCCGACAGAACCAGAAAATGCAGCCATAGGCAGGAAAACAGCCGACAGAACCAGCACAATACCTACAAGCGCGCCAGAGATTTCATCCATGGAAACACGGGCAGCCTCACGCGGGGAAAGCTGCTTTTCCGTCATCACACGTTCAACGTTTTCCACCACCACAATGGCATCATCCACCAGCAGGCCAACAGCCAGCACCATGGCCAGCATGGTAAGTGTGTTGATGGAATAGCCCAAAAGATTCAGCAGCCCGAACGTACCCAGCAGCACAACAGGCACCGCAATGGTGGGAATAAGCGTGGCGCGGAAGTTCTGCAAAAACACCAGCATAACCAAAAAGACAAGGCCAATGGCTTCCAGCAGCGTTTCAACCACCTCCCCAATAGAAAGGGTAATAAACGGCTCGGTATCCAGCGGGTAAACGGTTTTCAAACCCGGCGGGAAAAACTGTTCCAGCTCATGCAACTGGGCACGCACTGCGGCTTCTGTTGCAATCTGGTTTGCACCCGGTGCCAGCTTAAGCGCCATGCCAGAAGCCGGCATGTTATTATAATAGGAGTTGGTGTTGTAGGTCTGCGGCCCAAGTTCAACCTTGGCAATATCCCGGATACGCACCTGAGAACCATCGGGCTGCACTTTCAGCAGAATTCTTTCAAACTCTTCTGGAGATGTCAGACGCTGCGGACCAATAATAGTGGCATCCAGCCGAATACCTTTGGTTGCAGGCAAACCACCAAGCTCACCCGATGAAAGCTGGATATTTTGGTTCTGAATGGCGGTTTCAACATCTCTTACGGTCAGGCCATAGTTGAACAGCTTGGCCGGATCCATCCAGATACGCATGGAGTATTCAGACCCAAACAGCGTATGATCACCCACACCGGAAACACGGCTGAGCGGGTCGGAAATATTAGACGCCACATAATCTGCAATATCGCCACCATTCATGCTGCCATCGGTGGAAATAAAGGCCACCACAAGCATGAAGTTCTTAACCGCCTTGGTAATGCTCAAACCCTGAGCAGTCACTTCTGTTGGCAGTTTTGGCTGGGCAAGCTGGAGCTTGTTCTGAACCTGCACCTGAGCAATGTCTGGATCTGTCCCCTGCGCAAAGGTCAGATCAATTTCCATCTGGCCCGATGCGTAAGACTGCGCAGAAATATATTCCAGATGATCCAGCCCGAACATCTGCTGCAAGATCGGGCGCACAACAGTATCGTTCACCGTATCGGCCGAAGCACCCGGATACGTTACACTGATGGCAATTTGCGGCGGCGCAATGCTGGGGTACTGGGAAATAGGCAGCCGAAAAATAGACAGCCCCCCAACCAGCATAATAATAAGACTGATCACCCACGCAAAAATTGGCCGATCAATAAAGAAGCGTGAAAGGCTCATGCTGGTTACTGGCTCTTTTGAGAGTTCTGATCTACGGGGCTAGTGGCTTTGGCTGCTGGCTGAGATGCCTCTTCGTGCGGATCAACCTTGGCTCCGGGCGTTACTTTCTGCAGCCCTTCCACAACAATACGTTCGCCTTCCTTTAGCCCGGATGTCACAATCCAATTGGTGCCAACGGTTTGCCCCGTGGTGATCTGGCGTAAATCGACCGTGTTATCGGGTTTCACCACCCACACCTGCGGGTCCCCATGTGTATTACGGGTTACGGCATCTTGCGGCACAACAAGCGCTGCGGGGTCCACACCCTCATCCAACTGGGCGTGTACGTACATACCGGGGAGCAACAGCTTATCTGGGTTGGGCATAATAGCGCGTACGATAACAGTGGCCGTAGCCGTATCCACGTTTACTTCAGAAAGCGCCATCTGGCCTGTGTGTTCATATACAGAGCCATCTTCTAGCGTAACCTGTACCGGCACCTTACCATCTTCCTGCCGTTGAATACGCCCTTCCGCCAGTTCACGCTTAAGGCGCAACAGCGTGATGGCTGGCAGATTAACGTCAACATATATGGGGTCCAGCCGCGTGATAATGGCCGTATTATCTGTCTGGTTTGCGGTAACCAACGCACCAACGGTTATCAGCGTACGGCTGATCCGGCCAGAAATAGGCGCATACATTTTTGTATAGCCCAGATTTACCTGTGCACTTTCTACCTGCCCCTGCGCGTTTAGGATACGCCCTTGAGCTTCCTTTTCCGCTGCCAGGGCATCATCATAGTCCTGCTGGCTAATAGCATGAGACTGCACAAGCCCACGGTAGCGGTTCAGCTTGGCGTGCGCTGTAACCTCGGCAGCCTGAGCTTCTGCCAACTGCCCACGAGCTGTGTCATACACCGCTTTATAACGTGAAGGATCAATCTGGTACAGCTGTTGGCCTGCAACAACATCCGCACCTTCGCGGAACAACCGTTTTTCAATAACACCTGTAACCTGCGGGCGAACCTGTGCAATTTCAAAAGCATCCGTACGACCGGGAAGAGAGGTATGCACCGCAACAGACTGCTTTTTCATAACCTGAATCTGCACACTTTGCGGCGGCATTTCAGGGGCAGATGCCTTTTGATCGCATCCTGACAGCCCTATAAGCACACCCACAACAGCAGCATGGGTTAGACTACTGACTTCCCGCTTCATCAGGGAATCCTTTTAAGAAATTTTGAAATAATCGTTGCTCCAACATCTGCAGATACTGTTTTAAAATAACATCTTACTCACCCTGTACCTGCAAAAAACCACATATTTTACCTGAACAATGCAAGCCATTCAGAATGCAATTCAAAACCGCATAAACAAGATCATTTTAGTCCTGTTTCTTGCACAAATTTGCGGCTTGTCAAACACTATATTCATATCTGGCTTGCCTGAAACGCAACAATCCTACCGAGGTCTACGGCGTGTCGTCAGTTAAGCAGGATGATGACTGAGGCGAACTGAACGGCTGCGAGGAAGGTCGATTTCAGTTTATCGTAGCG